>JACDBQ010000283.1 GCA_013694845.1 Acidobacteriota bacterium | reverse complement strand
GGGATACACACGAGGCGCGCCATGAGATGCTCCTTTGCGAACGAGTGACGGATCAACGGGTGCTGAGAAGACTCAGGTTCTCTCGACGGTTCGACGGAAGACGCCAGTCTGGATGACCTGCCTGATTCGCAAAGCCCATTGAGACGGACGTCGTCCGAGCGCACTCACGAGCGCACCGGCGCTGACTAGCACGGTCCCAAGCGGCTGGGCGTCCGGACCCGACCAGATGGTCGCTCCGACCAGAGCGGTTCCGGCCAGTGACAGCCCGAAGCCAAACCACTGCCCGGTAGAACGGGCACGCCAGAAAACACTGCCGAGATGGACCAGGAGCAACAGACCGGCGAGCTGCAGCGCACGGGGATAGGCATTGAACGCGAACGCCGTGAGTCCAGCGGAGCTCAAATAGGCACTCCAGCAGAGCGGGCACTTGGGCAGGCACGCCATGATGATTGCGGCCGAAGGGCCGACAGCGGGCAGACCACTCCACACCGTTCCCCGCGAAGGCGCGACCGGAGGGTCCGAAAGCAACGCGACCGCCTCGTCGACAACGTGCGCCTCGTCCCAGTGGAGACGCTGGAACGACCCGGCGATCCGGCCCTGCCTGTCCAGCAGGAACACCTCGATGCGGTGACGGTTGACCAGGCTGGCCGCGAAGCTCACACCCAATCCGAAGTAGGACCGAAGCGGAGCGATGCCGTCCACCGCACGCAGCAATGAATGTTTCGAGTCCATTCGCAGTCCGCGGTTTTTACCGAAGGTCCGCAGACGATCAGGTAAATCGAACGCGGGATCGTAGGTGATGGCAGCAGTGCGAATCTGGCCGGCTACCCCACGCGATTCGAGCAGTCTCTGCACCTGCGCCAACTTCCAGATGGTCAGAGAACACTTCAGTGGGTTGTCGCACCGGGTGTAGAAGAACGCCACGATCGTGGGACCGCCGCGGAAGAGATCATGGTAGGTACTGAGTACGCCGCTTTGGTCTTCGAACACCGTACTTTCAATGGACTTGGAGTCCTGGCGCTCTGAAGAACGCCACGAGAACCTGGCCAGGTCGAGCACGAACGAGCAGCACGCCTCGTCCTTCGCCTCTCGGCTGGTGCCATCGATCGCGCGCAGGGCTGCGTCGAGATCGTCACGAAGACGGAGGGGCAGAGTGCCGGCATCTCCGAGGGCACGGAGTCGGGGGGCCAGAGCTGTCCCGTGGTGACCGAGCCAGGCTGCCGTGGCGAGCAGCTCTCGGACGGCGGTCGAAGCATCCACCGACCGCGGGTATTCACCGTAGCGGGCGAAGCTGAGAGGCTGATCGTGGCCGCGGATGTTCTCGAGAGCCCGGAGCACGAAGGGCGCGAACTCCGGGCGGGGTTGCGGGTAGGCGCGCAGCGCCAGCGCAGCCGCGCCGACCAGGTAGGGATCGAGGGAAGTGTCGAGCTCTTCGAGCACGAACGGCAGGGCGGCAGCCGGAAGCTCGCCATGCGAGAGCAGGACGAGAATCCAGCCGCGCATCCTGACGATTCGCCGCGAGCTTTGTTCCTCGTAAATGCGATGCTGCTCGCGCAGCAACTCCAGGAGCGCCGTCGTGTCCTGCCGCCGTTCGAGCTCCTCGACCCACTGGACGAACGCTGGTTCGGCGAGTGGGTCGCTGGCGTGCACGGCCATTTAGTTCTAGTCCGCTCTCAAAGCTCGTACTTCTTCACGAAGCGCCTGGCCAGCTGCTTGATCTTTGCGGGACCCTGCTGCTGTAGCTGACTCATTCGTTTGCGAAGCTGTTTGTTGTCGGCAATAGCTTTCGCGTCGCCAAACTGGGTCAGCGCGGTAAGGCCGGTCGCCACGAGGTCAGCGTCCTCGTCGGTGTCGAGCACCGCACTGCTGGCCCAGCGTTGAAGCTTGTCAGGATTGAGTGCATGGAGCGCCGACGCAGACATGCGGCGGATGGCGGAAGGCTCGCTCTTGTCGGTGAGGACGTCCTCAATGACAGGAGCCGACGCCGGATCACCGGCCAGCACCCGCAGCGCCTCACGCCGCGTCGACTCATCCTCTGATGTGTGGATGATGTCGCGCGCAATCGGATACACCCCGGCGTGTGGGTCATAACTCAGGAGCTGCAGCGCTTTGTCGGGCCTGACGAGCGCCTTGGCGGGATCGCGGAGGCCCTCGAGCAGAGCCTCCTGCGCAAAGCCGTCGTGCTCCCTGGCCAGAATGCCCAGGGCGCGCTGACGGAGCTCGGGTTCCTGATCCTCAGCGGCCTGCCGGAGCGCCGCAATGTAGTCGGGACGGATGGAGTCGAAATCGAGGAGGGCGAAGCTGGCGGCCTGAATAGTCTGGAGCGCTTCGAGCCTCGCATCGACTGATTGGCTGGGGTCACGAAGAATATCCAGAGCCGGCAGAAGGTCAGGGGCGGCGAGCGGAACTTCGAGGACGCGTTGCGCACGCGCACGGCCAACGGGGACGCTCTTGCGACCTCCGGTTTTTCGAGACGCCCTCGTCGCCTTCTTGCGCTTTTTTGCCATTGCGTGCTCCTTGCGACGTCAGCCGACGTCGTCATAGTCGAAACCCATCTGCGCGACAGCGGCGACGGAACCCCGATAGTCGAAACAGTCCTGCACTCGCGGCTGCGGGCCCGGTGCGTTGACGCACGCCGAGGATGCCAGCGCCCCGCCTGGCGCGAAGGGTGGACGGTCGCCTGTCGTGATGCCGTTCCACGGCCACATGGTGTCGACAAGGTTGTGGCCAGTCTTGTTTCCAGGGTTGTTCGTATCGTAGGAAGCCGCCACGCCGCTGTCGAACCGGTTGTTCTGAAGCTGCCACTTGGCCCACAGCCGGTCCACGTTGCAATGGAGCAGGAAGAAGAGAGGATCTCGCGCTGCCGTGCCAATGCTGGAGATGAACCCGCCGAAGCTCGTATGCGCACTTCCATGGGGATTACCTTCAAGGGTACGGAACCCTGTGTACTGAGCGCCAAGTGCCAGTGTCTGTGCTTCAGTGCGCAGCCCGGCAGGAGCCTGACCCGGGTCGAAGAACGGCCGCCGCACGATGCCCGGAACGTTGTCGGTCCTCCAGAACTGCAGGGGATTGGTCGCACTCAACTGAACGTTCCCGAGCGCGTCCGACACACCAAGGTAGTCGGGCGTGAAGAGACTCGGGGCTGGCTGATCGAACCGCCAGTAGGGAAGGGCGACGCTCGGATCGACAGCCTGCAATTCGCGCTCTAGATCGAGGAGGTAGGCGCGATGCCACGGGAGAAACGCGGGTCTTCCGTGAGCCTCGGGGCTGGATTGATTGACGTGCATTTCGCGAAAATCCGCGAAGCGGCCCAGGCCTTGATCGTTCAGCTGAGCGAACGCCGCGACCAGCCGGGTCCGCTCGCCAGAGGTCAGGTTGTTGGCGTTCTTTCTGATGCGCACCATTACCGGGAGGGTGCCGAGCAGCCTCCAGTTACCTGACGATGGCGCCGATCTCGCACGGGCTTCGATGATGACGTCACGATCCCCGGAGCTTGGTTTACCGAAGACACCACGGACGAAAAATGAAACCGACTGCCCATTGACCGGGACGGTTACGGTCAGGGTCGAGGCGTAAGGGCCGCCGGCCTGGGCGGCAAATGCCACCGAGCCTCCACCGGTGTTCGTACGCGTGCCGAGACGAACCCGCAGTTGCACCGCCGGACTGCCGGCAGGGTTCGTGATCCGAACACGACAAGGACTGGGCGCCCAGGTGAGGTACCGTGCCGCGGGCGTGGTGCTGTTGTTGATCTGAATTTCGGCCTGCATCGTGAGCCTTTCAGGTTCGCGGTTAGAGCGAAGCCGCGAACGGTCGGCTGTGCACGCACCCGGTCGACCGCCGCCACGGCACCACCAACCCTCCAGTCGGGGCGAGCCCTAGCTTGATTGCGACCAGAATATTGCGCTTCTCGTCAGGGAGTGTCAACACCGCACCAGACGGTGCAGTCGCGGCGCGGTGTCCTCGCCTCGGGCGTTGCTCGACCGACGGCCAGTCAGCCGGCGATTCCTCGAAACGGTGCGGACGCGTTGCAGCTTTCGCAGGTAGGCGACGAGTGCCGCGCGTTCCGCGGCGGACCTCAGCGGTCGATCCACGTTCACACCGTCGGTGGTGAGAATCGCGGGGATCGGATTCCCAGGCACGTTGACCCGGACGCGGAAGAACTCGATCGATGACCGCGCACGCCGCGTCCGGGTGTTAGTCGTCGAGCACGAATGTCACCATCATGTTCACCTGGTACTCGACCACCCGGCCTCCGTCACAGCGCACGTGCTGCTCCTTGATCCATGCGCCGCGAATATTGCGCAGCGTGCTGGCGGCCCGGGTCAGGCCCTGTTGTATCGCATCCTCGAAGCTCTTTGGAGAAGTTGCGCTGATCTCGGACACTTTGGCAACCGACATACTGCCTCCTTCCGCGCCGGGGCTGGCGCGTTTCGTTTTGCGACCGCGGACCGCGCGGCCGATCTGACACGGACCGACCTGGCAGCATACCTCCACTCGCCAGGCGCCAGCAGCCTGAAAGCATCAGCACGGCGTTGAGCTCGAGGCGGCTTTCGATTTCCCCGCGTGCCAGCCGTTGCTGACGTTTCCGGCTAACGATCCTTGCCCGGCCGGGCCTGCGCAGGGCTGTGTTAGTGTCCCTTCACTTGACCAATCCTGCGCCCCCCCTGTCGTCCGATTCATCGCTTCTCCGGTCGATCGGCACCTTCGGTCTGGCGGCGAGCATCGTGAACGTCACGATCGGCGGCGGCATCTTCCGGCTGCCGGCGGACATGGCGACCACGCTCGGCGCGACCGCACCCCTCGCCTACCTTCTCTGCGCCGTCGCGATGGGTCTGATCGTTCTCTGCATGGCGGAGGCCGGGAGCCGCGTCTCGATGACGGGGGGACCGTATGCCTACGTCGAGGTCGCGTTCGGGCCGTTTGTGGGGTTCCTCGCGGGCTTTCTGCTGTGGATGCTGCTGACCTTCGCAATGGCCGCGGTCGCGACCGTGCTGGTCGCGGGGCTGGGCGCGCTGGTGCCGGCGCTGGCGTCGCGCGCAGCGTCAACGGCCGTGCTCATCATCATTTACGGCGTCTTCGCGACCATCAACATCCTGGGCGTCGAGCGTGGCGCCCGTGTGAACACAACGCTTACGGTCGCGAAGATCCTGCCGCTCCTGCTCCTCATCGCCGGCGGAGTCTTCGCGATCGACCCCGACAACCTGGTGATCCGCAACCCGCCGGACGTCGCGACGCTGGCCAGGAGCAGCATCCTGCTGGTCTTCGCCTTTGCCGGGATCGAAGCCGCTCTGGTCCCGGGCGGCGAGGTCAAGAACCCGGCGCGAACGGTACCGACGGCGATCTTCATCGCCATGGCGGCGATCACGGTGCTCTACGCCGGGTTGCAGTTCGTCGCACAGGGCGTACTCGGACCGGCGCTCGCGACCTCCACGGCCGCGCCGCTCGCCGAGGCGGCCGGCGTGGCGCTTGGCGGGTGGGCCCGATCCCTCCTCCTGGTCGGCGCCGTGATCTCGATGCTCGGTCACGCCGGTGCGATGATCCTGGCAACGCCACGCACGCTGTTCGCGTTCGCCCGCGATGGATTCCTGCCGGCGGCACTCGCTCGGCTCCATCCGGTTTACCGGTCACCGGTCGCCGCCATCCTCCTGCAGTGCACGATCGTGCTCGCGCTCGCGATCACGAGCACATTCGAGCGGCTCGCGATTCTCGCGAACCTGTCGACGCTCGTGTTGTACGGGATGTGCTGCGTCGCGACGTGGCAGCTCCGCCGCCGGGACGTCCGTGGCGGCGGCACGCCCTTCAAGGTTCCGGCACCGGCATTGGTCATCGTGCTGGCGTGTCTGGTGATCGGCTGGATGCTGACGAGCGTCACGCTCGCCGAATGGACCGCATTCGCGATCGGCCTGGGCGTGGCGGCGGCGATTTTTGTGTTCCGGCGAACGCCGTGACGAGCGCGGGCCGTGACGTCACACCGGCGCGGTGAGCGTCACGCACGTGCCGGTTGCGACCAGATCTGGTGATACGGGGCGGCGAGCAACGCGACGGCCCGCGAGGCTGCGAACGGTGAGTCGTACCAGAGGAAATGCTCCGGCTCCCGGAAATCGCCGGCCGCATACAGTCGGCGCACACCAGCCTCGGCCCGAAGCCGGTCGGCCGCGGCCGTAGAGAAGAGCTGCGCCAGCCACGTGGCGCGGATCTCTGAAGCGAGCTCCATACCACTCCTCAATGGTACCGATCACCGCGCCGTCAGTGGTCTGGGCGTCAGAAAACGCCGAGCGCCTCTGACGACGACGTTGTCGCGACGCAGCGGCGCTAGAACGCGAAGCGGGCGCCGAGTTGCACGGTCCGGGGCGTTGTGCTGGTCGAGTAACCGGTCAGCAGCAGAAAGTTGGCATTAGCCTGGTTCCCTCTCGGGTTCGCGAAGTTGACGCGGTCGGTCGCGTTGAAGACCTCGCCGAACACATCGAACCTGCGGCCCAGCACCTTGATGTTGTAGCCCACGCGCAGGTCCAGCTTGAAAAACCCTGGCCCGCGGGCGCCATTGCGTTCACTCATTGAAGCACGGGTTGCCGAACGAGACGTCCTCTTGCGTGCAGCCCAGGCGGACCGTATTGACACGCGAATTGCCGACAACGCTGTTCAGGCTGGTGATGACGGTCTGATCGACGTCGTTCTCTTCGCGCGCCGCGCCGAGCGCCACGTCACCGATGATCTGATTGAACTGCGGAGAATTTTCGCGCAGCCAGCGCACGCCCCAGGTGTTGTTGGCGGTGACCTGGTGGTCGAACCGAACGATCGTGTTCCACACCCGGGTCTTCTCGACGCTGGTCGCGTTCAGCTCGGGACGCGCGGGAATGTTGATGGTGATCCCTTCATCGATCGTCACGCGCTCGAGGCTGGCGAAGAAGTGGGCCCTGTCTCTGATCACCGGGCCGCCCAGCGTGCCGCCCCACTGGAGTTGCGACGTGTCGGGCTTCGGGTTACCGTTCTTTTCCGCGAAGTAGTCGATGGCGGTCAACCTGGCGTCCTGCGCGAAGGTGAAGATGCTGCCACGGAACGCGTTCGTCCCCTGCTGGTGACCGCGTTGATGATCGCACCGGCGGTGCGCCCGAACTCGGCATCGAACTGATTCGTGATGACCTGAACTCCTGCACCGCTTCGATCGGTGAGTCCGCAGGGAATTGTATGACCGACGGACCAATCATCGCTCTTTGAGCAATCATGGTGCCGGTCGAACTGACGAACGACGGGCCTGATTGGCTTCCGCAAAAGCAGGTAATCGTCTTTGTGGCCTGCCTACCGCGTCGCTACGCGCGGCGCGCCCCACACCGCCAGGTCGTGGTCGCGGTTGTCGCCTTCGAGACCCGGTCGAGTGTTGAAGATGAGGCTGACGGCACGCCCCGCATACGGCGAGAGGTCCGCGACCACCGGCACCCAACGCCGATCGTCGGGCAGCACAAAGGGGTTGACGACCTGGGTGACGAGCTCGTCATACCTGCCGTCGAAGGAAATCCCGATGCGAAACAGCACGCCGTCGCCGGCCAGGGTCCACGCCGCTTCCTGCAGCGCCAGCTCGGCCTCGACCCAGGCGTTGCCTGGCACGGTGAGATCCCAGGCAATCCGGCTCGGTTGCTGCACGGTGATGGAGGGCTTCGACAGGCCGGAGATGCTGACGTCGCGCACAGCGAACACGTCCGGATCGGGCCGTCGCAGGCTTGCGTTCTCGAATTGCTGCACGAAGTCTGCAGCGATCCCCTGGGTGCTGTGGTCCAGCCGCCGCCAGAGGCTCAACGCACTCAGGCCGAGGAGTAATCCCAGCGAAAACCACCGCAGCCACGCCATGGGCCACGATTATAGATAGGATCACGCCCAATGCTCGCTCGCCCTGCTGCCCAGGCACCTCCCTGGCTCCTTCCGTTGCTCGTCGTGCTCCTGCTGATGTCCGGTATCTGCGGCCTGATCTACCAGGTGCTGTGGTTGCGGCTTCTCGCGTTGACCTTCGGCGTCACGGTGCACGCCGCCGCGACCGTGCTGGCGAGTTTCATGGGGGGGCTGGCGCTCGGCAGCCTGGTGGCGGGGCGCCTGGCCGATCGCAGCACGTCGCCTCTGCGTTTGTTCGGCTTTGTGGAGGTGTCCATCGGCCTGTTCGCGGTGGCGTCACCGGTGGTGCTCTCGGGGCTGCAATCGGCGTTTGTCCGGGCCTCGCCCTACCTGCCGGAGTCCGTGTTCGTCGGATCGCTTATCCGCGTCGTGCTCTCGTTTCTGGTCCTGCTCGTCCCGACCGCACTCATGGGTGCGACAATGCCCATCGTCATCAAGTCGTCGCTGGCGAGGATGGAAGGACTCGGGGCGCGCGCGGGCCTGCTCTACGCTGCCAACACCGGGGGAGCGATCGCCGGCGCGTTGCTCGCGGGCTTCTACCTGATCCCCCGGCTGGGGCTCTCGCGCGGTTTCCTGTTCGCCGCCGCGATCAACACGACGGTCGGCCTGCTCGCCATCACCGCGTCACGCTGGTTGCCAAAGACATCCGTCGCGCCGGACCAGGCCGCATCCTCCATCACACAGATCCCGCCACCGGCGTCGGACCGTGCGGCGCTGGTCGTCCTGGCGGTCGCGGGCGTCTCGGGGTTCGCGTCGCTCGCGCTCGAGGTGGTGTGGTTCCGGGTCCTCACCATTTTCCTCGGTCCGACGAGTTACACGTTCACCGTGATGCTGGCGGCGGTGTTGACCGGCATCGCCATCGGCAGCGCGCTCGCCGCCCCGCTGCTGCGCTGGCGGCGACTGGACTGGATGCAGGCCCTGGCGTTGCTGCAGTTTGCCGGCGCGGCGCTGATTCTGGGATCGTTCACCGGCATTCTTGCGCCCGGTGACGCGCCGGTCTGGCTGCACCGCGCCCTCGCGTCTGCCGGGATCGAATTCGCCGTGGGCTCGGTCGCCATGAGCCTCACGGTGGTGCTCCCGGCCTCCCTCTTCTTCGGCATGGCGTTCCCGATCGGGTTGCGGTTGTGGGCGGGCGCTGAGGGGCACGCTGCGGAAACCGGCCGCCGGGTAGGCCTCTTCTACTCGGTGAACGTCGGGGGAGGCATTCTGGGCTCGCTGCTCGCCGGCTTCCTGCTCCTGCCGGTCCTCGGGAGCCGCGCCAGTCTCATCCTGCTGGCGGCGCTTTACGTGGGTGCCGGCATCGCGCTGCAACTGCTGTGCGCGCCGCGCCGGCCCCTGCTGACGGGGCTGATGACGGCGGGGCTGGTCGCCCTCATGATCCAGGCAAGCGGGGTTCCGGATCCGCTGGAGATCATCCATCGGCGGATCTACGCCGGCCGGCCGGTCGTCTGGCAGGACGAAGGCATGCAGACAACAGTGGCGGTCGTCGGCGGCACGAACAACCGCGTGCTGTTCCTCGACGGACGGCACCAGGCGAACGATTCGCCCGGCATGACGTTCATCCACCGGCGCATCGGGCTGCTGCCGGTCGTACTCCACGAACGGCCGCTGCGGGCGCTGGTCGTCGGCCTCGGCGGCGGTGCGACCCCTGGGGCGATGAGCCAGTTCCCGGGAACCTCGGTCGACGTGATCGAATTGTCGCGAGGCGTTATCGACGCGGCGGCCTACTTCGGCCACATCAACTTCGACATCCGCAAGAATCCCAACGTGCACATCCGCCTGGACGATGGGCGGAACTTCCTGCAGCGGGTGCGGACGCCCTACGACGTCATTACCGCGGATGCGATCATTCCGCGGCACGCGGGGGCGAACAGCCTCAACTCGGTCGAGTACTTCCGCCTCGTGCGTGGAGCCCTCGCTCCGCAGGGCATCGCCCTCCACTGGAACGGGGGCGCGACCGAGCCCGAGTATCAGCTCATCCTGCGCGCCTTCGTGGCCGCATTCCCCCACACCACGCTCTGGGGCGACGGTTCGCTCATGGTCGGGACGCTCGAACCGTTGACGCTGTCGCGCAGCCGGATCGAATCGCTGCTGGCTGCGCCGCAGACGCGCAGCGTGCTCGGGCTCATGAACGTCGAGACGTTCGACCATCTCGAGCGGGTATTCCGCGCCAGCACGGCGGACATCCGCGCCTACCTTGGCGAGGGTCCCCTCCTGTCCGACGATCGGCCCCTGCTCGAGTACTTCGCGTCGCTGCCGACGATCGAGCGCGACCTCACGAAAATTGGCCGCCAGTCAGGGGATCTCATCCGGCCTTGATGCCGATTGCGTGCGCCCAGAGGTCGCGGCGTCGGTCAGCGGAAGCGGACGCCGCTAGAACGACACCCGCGCGCCCAGCTGGATCCTGCGCATCTCTCGCGCGCTGCGGATCCTGCCGAACGTCGCCGGCGCGTTGAAGTTCGTGCCGGGATTCTGGAGGTTCACGGTGTTCAGGAAGTTGGTCGCCTCCATCCGGAACTGCAGCGCCGCGCCGCGTGGCAGACCGAAGCCGCGGAACAGGCCAAGGTCGACGCTGCGATAACCCGGGCCGTCCAGGATGCCGCGGCCTGCCGTGCCGTCGGCCCCCGTCACCGGGTTCGAAAAGGCCGCGACGTTGAACCAGCCTTCGATCAATTCTTCACGGGGACGGCCGCCGTCGAGGACCGGGTCGCCGCTGACGTCGGCGCGGTCGTTGTTGATGCCGTCCAGGTTCCGGTCCTGCCCTGCCGTGATCGTGAGCGCGGTGCCGCTCTGAACCGTGACGATCGTCGAGACCGTCCAGCCATCGAGGATCGCCGACACGATCGGCGCGGAGTCCTTGAAGTAAGCCGGCTTCCACACCGTCGAGAGCACGAAATTGTGCTGGCGGTCGGATGACGACCGGCCGCGCTCCTTCTCGAGGCGATTCGAGTTCTGCACGGTCGGCAGGCCGCCGCCCTGGAAGTCGACATCCTCCTCTCCCTGGCCGAGGGTGTAATACGCCTTGAACGACAACTGGTTGCCCCGCCGCTCGGCGCTCATCTGCAGCGCGTGGTAGTCGCTCGTAAAGATGGACTCGAGCACGTTGGCGGCGGCGATGGTCCCCGGCAGATATGGCCGCCGGGCGTTGAGATTGCCCGAGGTGGCGCCAGGCCCGAACACGGGATAGTTGCGGTCGACGGGGGCCGCGAGGTTGCGCGCAAAGGCGCCGACGTACGACGCGCTGGCGCTCATCCCCCGGCCAAGCTCCCGCTGCACGGTGACGTTCGCCTGGTAGGTGTAGGGCCAGACGAAATCCCGCGAGGGCCCGAAGACCTGCGCGGGCAATGTGAAGCGCGCCGCGTTGAGCGTGTAGGTGAACGGGAACGGGCCGACGCCGCCAGGCAGATTGCGATACGGATCCGAGAGCGTGAACACGGTCGGGAACACCTGCCGTACCGTGAAGGGCTGGTTGTCAGCCGTGGTGTTCCACTCGTTGCCGGTGATGCTGCCGTAGAAGACGCCGAAGCCGCCACGGATCGCCGTCCGGCCATCCCCCTGTGGGTCCCACGCAATGCCAAGTCGCGGGGCAACGTTGTTATAGTCGGTCTTCACGATCCCCCGCGGGATTCCTGCGTCACCCGGGAACAGCAGGCCTTCGGGCGCACTCGGCGTGACGACGGACCGGGCGCCAGGCACGAACGCGAGTTTGCGGTCCTGGGGATCGATGAACGGAAACTGGATGTCGTAGCGAAGACCCAAATTCAGTGTGACTCGCGACAGGATGCGGAAGTCGTCCTGCGCGAACAGACTGAGGTACGCCCCGTTGTCGGTCTTGCGAATGGGCGCGTCCTGGGTCATGCGGGCGGGCACCCCCAGCAGGAAGTCCGCGTAGGCGTTTCCGGACTTGGTGCCGTCGAATGTGAAGACGCCGTAGTTGTCGAGCAGCGTGTCGTGGATGATCTTTTCGTACGACACCTCTCCACCCAGTTTGAACCCGTGCCGGCCGCGGCTGATGCTGACGGCGTCCTTCACACCGTAGTACTGGCTGCCGGCGTCGGGACCCGCGATCGACGTCTGGCCGGTGAAGAAGCCGGTGACGATGAGGCGAGGCAGCGTCGGATCCCCCTGGATCGTGAAATTCGAACCGAGGTCCCCGAGCGACGTGGTCGGATTGTTGACCCGGCCGCCGAACTGCCGCATGTAGGAGACGCGGAACTGGTTGATCGCGCTCGGGCTGAGCACCCAGCTGTCGGCGAAGTTGACGTTGTGCTGGTTCCACTTGAAGTCGCGGTCCACCCACGGGATGTTTCCGGTCAACGAGAGCGGCTGCGTGTCGGTGCCTGTCTGGTAGAAGTAGCTCAGGGCCATCGAATGCGCGGACGACAGACTGTGATCCAGCTTGAGCGTCATTTCGTCGGTATCGAGGGGATCGGGACGCCGGACTTCGTAGAAGCTGTTGGCCAGATTCGAGAGCGGCACGAGCTCGTCCTGGATCCTTCTCGCGGCGGGATCGAACAGGGTCGCGGGAATGATGTTGCCGGCGAACGGCAGCTTGCTGACCGGATCCACCGGCTTGCGGACCGACTGCGAAAAATCTCCCGCGCGCTCGAGTGCGGTCGGCACCACTGCGGTGTTGCGGTAGTAGGTCTCCTCCTGCCTCAGGCCCGAGTAGCTGGCAAAGAAGAAGGTCTGGTCGGTCCTCAACGGCCCGCCAAACGCCCCGCCGAACTGGTTCCGATCGAGCGGATCCTTGGCCGACGTCGCGCCCGGCGCGGCCCAACGCCGGGCGTTCAGCTTTTCGTTCCGAAAGAACTCGAACGCGGCACCGTGGAACCGGTTCGTGCCCGACTTGGTGACGACGTCGACGACGCCGGCCGCGTAGCGCCCGTACTCGGCCGCGTAACCATTGGTCAGAACGCGGAACTCCTGGACGGCCTCGGGATTGGGCGCCGGGTTGCCCGTGCCACGCAGGCCGGCGGTGTTGTTGCCGCCGTCCAGTTGAAAGTTGACGCTGCCCATCTGCGCGCGACTCGATCCGTTGATCGTCGTCAATTGCTCGGGGCCGCCGAGCGAGTTCGACGAGTCATTGCTCGTGACGCCCCCCGTGAGGCTGAGCAGGGAATAGAGATCGCGGTTGACCAGGGGCAGGTTCAGCACCTCGTTCTGGTTCACCGTTCTCGACAGCGCGCCGGTGGTCGTTTCAACCAGGGGCGCGTCACCGACGATGGACACGACTTCCGCGAAGTTGCCGAGCTCGATCGCCGCATCGATCCGGGCGTTGCGCCCGACTTCGAGGATGATGCCGGTCCGCGAAAAGTTCTTGAACCCCGACATCGTGATGTCGACCGTGTACTTCCCCACGGGGAGGAGCGGCAGCGTGTATTGTCCCTCGGCGTCGGTCGTCGCGCTGCGTGAGGCCTGGGTCCCGGTGTTGGTTGCCGTGACGGTGGCACCGGGGACGACGGCCCCCTGCGCA
>JACDBQ010000275.1 GCA_013694845.1 Acidobacteriota bacterium | reverse complement strand
GGACGGCAGAAGGCCAGGTTGTGATGGCCGTGCTGCTGGTTGGCACGGTGGTGCTGCTGGTGTGGATGCGGCGGCTGGCGGCGGGTCGGCCCGCACCGCGGTTCCTCGGCGGTCGGAGCTGATGATGAGCACTGCCGCCGCGATCATGGTGTTCGCCGGAGCGCTCGTAGGCGTCGGCGTTGCGGTGGTGATTGCGGGTGCGCTGCCCTCCCATCCCGCGCTCGCTGACGCCCTGGCGCGCCTCGACGAACGAGGAGTCAGCCGCCGCGAAGAGCAGTCAGGCGATCCGCCGAGCGCTGGCTGGCACCCCGCGGCCCGTGCCCTGTGCCTGAAGACCCTCGCCCGGTTGCCGGTGACCGTTCCCGAACGAGACCTCGACATCCTCGACTGGACCCGAGACCGCTATCTCCTCGGGCGAGTGACCACCGCAGCCACCTATGCGGCCGCAGGGCCAGTGCTCGTTGCACTCACCACCCTGCTCGACGCCGGACTTCCCATCGTGATTCCGACGGCGTTCGGGGCGTTGGCCGGCATAGCCGGCTGGGTGGGCTATGCCAACCGGGTCCGGGCACAGGCCGAAGATGCCCGCGAGGAGATGCGCTACGCCCTCGTGGCCTATCTCCAGCAGGTGAGCCTGCTGCGCCGCGGTGGCGCTGGGGTCTCGACGGCGCTCAACCTGCCAGCCCGCCTGCTCGATGACACCTGGGCCATGCGTCGCATCCGCGACCAACTCGAACTGGCCGAGCGGGCCGGACTGATGCCCTGGGATGGGTTACGGCGCTTCGGTGAGCAGGTCGAAATCACTGAGCTCGCGGATCTCTCGACCATCGCCGAGACCGCAGGTTACGACGGCGGCGCGGTCGTGGACACGCTGCTCGCGCGCGCCGAGAGCCTGCACGACGAACTGCTCGCCGACGAGCACACCGACGCCAATCGGGCCAGCGCGCGGATGAGCACCCCCGGCGCGCTGCAGGTGTTTCTCATTGCTGGCTGGGTGCTCTACCCAGCGGTTGTCGCACTGCTGGGTTGAACAACGAACAAGGAGGAAGGACATGGACAGAATCCGCGTCAGCATCGCATTGGTGGTGGCGGATCTCGTTGACCGCCTCGGCCGTCGGTTTGGACCGGTGGACGAGCGGGGCGGCGGGCGCAACAGCGACGAGGGCATCCACATCTCCGCTGGCGCCATCCTGGCGGGGATCATCGCCACGGCCGTGGCGGCCTTCGTCGCCAAGAAGCTCGGTGCTCTGGAGTGAAGCAGCACTGCGTTCGAGCCACGAGCGAACGCGGCGGGGGCGCCGTGAACGTGCAGATGGCGCTCCTGTGGAGCGCCATCCTGCTGCTGATCCTCGCCGTCGTTCAGGTGGCTCTCGTGTACTTCGCTGGGCAGCTCGCGCTCACCGCCGCGCAGGACGGGCTTCGTCAGGGCCGCTACTACGGCAGCGGTTCACCTGAGACCGCCCGCCGGGGCGCGGAGGACTTCTTGGCCCGCACTGGTGGCAACACGCTGTCCAAACCGGCCGTATCCGCCGAGCTCACCGACAACGGTGCGACCATGCGAGTCGCGGTCTCCGCCGAGGTCCTGTCACTGGTGCCCGGCGTTCGACCTACCGTGCACAAGGAAGCCACCGGAGTGCTTGAGCGGTTGACACCGTGAACGCCGCCGGTCTGCTCCGGTCTGTCGACGAGCGTGGCGGCAGCCCCAGCGTCGAAGCGGCCCTGATGGCCGTTCTCCTCGGCGTGATCATCATGTTCGCCATCGCGGCAGGGCGATTTGTCGCCGCTGAGTCAGCCACCGATCAAGCCGCTTTCGCCGCCGCTCGCGCCGCCTCGATGCAGCGTGACCCGGCCGCCGCCGAGGCCCAGGCTCGGGCGGTCGCCGACCGCACCCTGCACGAGCAGGGTCTCGCGTGCAGCGATCTCACAGCGACGGTCGACACCAGTCAGTTCAGTCGACCTTTGGGCACGCCTGCGGTCGTGCGCGCAACCGTGCGCTGCGAGGTCCGATGGTCCGACCTCGCAATCCCGGGGGCGCCAGGTTCCCGGGCCGTCCAAGCCGAGTTCGCCAGTCCTATTGATCAGCTCCGAGAGCGATCATGACCTCCGGCCAACGGCGGCGAGAGCGTGGCGGCGGCGCCGTTACCGTGCCCGTCGCCGCTACCTTGCTCGTCATTTTCGCGGTGATCGGGTTGGCAGTTGACGGAGTTCGCAAGGCGCAGGCCATCGCCTCCGCTGATGCCATCGCCCAGGAAGCCGCCCGCGCTGGCGGCCAAGCGGTACGCCCCGGGGCGCTGGTGGGCGGCATGGTCGAGCTCGACCCCGCAGCGGCGGCAGCCGCCGCGCAGCAGTACCTGGGCGATGCGGGCGTCACCGGCCGAGTGAGCGTGCTCGGTCCGGATCGCATCCGAGTCGAGGTGACTACCTCGCGGCCCACCGTGCTGCTCAGTCTGGGCGGCGTGGAGAACATCACGGCCGAAGGCTCCGCCGAGGCGTTGCT
>JACDBQ010000249.1 GCA_013694845.1 Acidobacteriota bacterium | reverse complement strand
TTCTCAATCGCATCGCAGGGGCTTGCCGCGAGTTGGGACTCTCTACGGTCTTCCATCATCATGCCGGTACGTTCGTCGAAACGCCGAAAGAGATCGCGCGTCTCTGCGAAAGTACAGACCCTGACCTGCTCGGTCTCTGCCTGGACACAGGACATTACTTCTTCGGCGGCGGTGACCCCGTGGACGCGGTGCGCTTGTACGGCGCGCGCATCCGCCATCTTCACCTAAAGGATGTCAAACTTCCGGTCTTAGAGGCCGCGCGCCGGGATGGAGTCGGTTTCCTTGAGGCTGTGCGGCGCAACGTATTCTGCGAACTCGGCGAGGGCGCAATTGATTTCAATAAAATCATTGGGGACATGACCGACGGAGGCTACTCGGACTGGGCCATCGTCGAACAAGATGTGGACACACGCAACGGAGATGTGAAGCCCTTTGAGAGTGCCCTCCGCAGCCGACAATATCTCTCAAAGGTGATCGAAATCTAATTTTGCCCATGCGTGCGAGGTCGTTCTGGAGCGACGCGGAGTGCAGTAGCGATAAAAACTGGAGGTCTGTGTAGTGAAAGCTCTGGTCAAATATGAGTCGGGAGTCGGCCACGTCGCGTTGCGTGAGGTCGCAGAACCGTCGTGTGGCGACGATCAAGTTAAAATCGAGGTCAGCTATTGCGGGGTTTGTGGCACCGACCTACACGTTTATGAAGACACGTTCAGGAACTACCCGCCGGTGATCCTCGGCCATGAGTTTTCAGGGCATGTAGTCGAACTCGGAAAGAATGTGCGCCATGTCGCGCTAGGTGATCCTGTTGCGGTGCTCCCGGCTTCTGCCGTCGTCTGCGGCGGTTGTGTGTTCTGTCGTACAGGCCACTTCATGTTCTGCGCCGAGCGGCGCGGGATGGGGCACGGAATCAACGGAGCCTTCGCGCGGTATGCGGTGGTGCGCAAAGATCAGGCATACAAGATTCCGCAGGATCTCTCGCTGGCGGAGGCGGCACTCAGCGAGCCATTCGCCGCTGCGGTTCAGGCGGTGACGGAACTCACGAATGTCAGACTCGGTGATGTCGCTTTGATCTCCGGCCCCGGGCCAATGGGTCTGCTCTGCCTGAAGCTCCTCGTCGCCGAGGGCGTTAAGGCGATTGTCGCGGGTACGTCCGAAGATGAGCTACGACTTGAGACTGCGCGACGCATCGGTGCGAGTGTCATCGTTGACACCAATCGTCAAGACCTTTCAACAGTGGTCGCTGAGGAAACTCGCGGGGCCGGTGTGGATGTCGCATTCGAGTGCGCCGGGGCGGCCACATCAGCCCGCAACTGCTTGCGAGCGCTGAAGCCTCTCGGCCAGTACACACAGGTCGGAATTTTCGGCAGGGAAGTTAGTCTGGAGTTCGACCTGATCTTTTTCAAGCAACTTCGTGTGGCCGGCTCAGTCGGATACACGGTCTCGACCTGGGAGCGATTGCAGAAGATTCTGGACCAGAGGGCCGTTCGGCTCGACAATCTGATTACTCATACAATGCCGCTTGAACAGTGGAGGGAAGCCTTCGACCTCTGTCTGAACAAGCAAGCCATCAAGGTTCTCCTGTCACCCATGAATTAACAAAACTATAACTTTCAAGAAAAAGGATCAGCCACGGATGACACGAACCGTATAAATCAGTTCATTGGCCAAGGTCATGCGGGACACCGCGCGATGATTTCGGTGACAGGTCTTCCCGGTCAGATATTTCCTTCGTGTTATTTGCATCATTCATGGCTCAGGCTTTTTCTTGAGGTCTATAGCAGTCTGCTTAAAGAGACGTGTCGTCACTTAAGTCGCAGGTGAAAAAGTTCAGGTCGTTTCAAAAAAACTTTTGGCTGGCAAAATATATGCTAACCTAATGTTCGACTCTTTTTGAGCGTCCTGTTTTCACTAACTTACAGACGCGATTTTGACAAATCGAGCACAAACGGGAAAGTCCGTTGTTGAAATCAAAGGATTTATCTATCCGATCAGAAAAAGAGTCGAACATTAGGT
>JACDBQ010000217.1 GCA_013694845.1 Acidobacteriota bacterium | reverse complement strand
CACCCATGCCCCTCCTCCTTATCCCCATCATCATGGCGGCCGGCGCTGTCGCGGGGTGCCTGGGCGCGGTGCTCGGGATCGGCGGGGGGGTGTTTCTCATCCCTCTTCTCAACGTCGGTCTCGGGCTGGACCTGCCGATCGCTTCCGGGATCAGCCTGATGACCGTGATCGCCACGTCGAGCATCGTGTCGGCAGGGTCCGCCAACCGGGACGTCATCAACCTGCGTCTCGGCATCCTCCTGCAGATACCCGCCGTAGCGGGAGGCCTGATCGGGGCGGAAACCGTCGACGCGCTGTCCTTGCGGACCCTGTCCCTGATCTTCGCCGTCGTTACAGCCGTCATCGCCGTCGTCATGCTGACCCGGCTCGACCGCCGCAACGTGATCCTCGACGATACGATCGATCCGGGAACTCTCGGGGGACGCTATTACGAAAAGGAAAGCGGACGACGGATCGCCTATCGCCTTCGCCGTCTCCCGGCCGCCCTGGGCATTTCATTCTCGGGTGGCATCCTCTCCGGTCTCCTTGGGATCGGCGGCGGGATCCTGCAGGTGCCTGCCCTGAACGCGTGGTGCGGCGTGCCGATGCGTGCCGCCGCCGCCACGACGGCGGCGATGATCGGCCTGACTGCGCTGAGCTCGGCACCGATCTATTTCTCTCGCGGCAGGATCCTCGCGCCACTCGCCGCCGCCGCGGTTCTGGGTGGGCTCGCAGGTTCCCGCGCAGGCATGCGGATGAGCCCGCACCTGCGCGCGAGGTGGCTGAAGCTGTTGATGGCGGCAGTGCTGGCGATGGTGTCGATGATCTATTTCTACAAGGCCGCCACTCTGTGAGCGAACGAACCGACGATCTCGAGATTCGCTATCGCTGGCTGTCGATCGCGGTCGTGATCCTGGTCGGGGGAGCATTCGCGCTGGGCTTGATCCTCTACGTTCTGGACCGGGGCAGCGGTGCGTCGCTGCAGGCGCTCAATGCCGGCCTCCTGCTGCTGATGGCGGCCCCGGCCGTCAGGATCCTGGTCGCAGGTGCGGAGCAGATCCGCCGGGGAGATTGGACGTTCGTCTTGCTGACAGCCATCGTCGCCGCCGAAATCGGTGTCGTGCTGTGGCGAGCCTCAGCGCGGGGGTAAAGCTGACGCGTCCGATGCGGCCGGCGACTGATCGTGCTGCCGCGCTGTCCTGACGGTCTCCGCGACCTGGGTCAGTTTCTGATTTGATGCGGCGCGCATCTTGTCGAGCAACGCTGAAATCCGCTTGACCTGCCTCACGACCGTCGCGAGGTCCCGGTGCAGATTCGGGTCCGGATACGAGCGCTCGATCAGATCGCAGTGCCCGACGATCGTCTGCAGCGCGCTGTTCATTTCGGCGGATACCGACAGGGTCAGCTCGGTCATGGACTCAACGGTCCGGTGCTTGGTCATCGCGGCCTGGAGTTGCTGCGCCACGTGCGCCATGGCCAGGATCTCCGACACGGGAAGCAGCGCGCTCACGTGCTGCTGCGTGAAGGCCGCCCGGCGCCTTGACACAACGTTCAAGGTGCCTACGGCACGTTCGTTCGAAACGAGCGGGATGACAAGCGCAGACTTGAACCCGGCCGAGTGAGCGATGTTTGCGTCGAGGAAACTCGACGCACCCGTGGACGTGTCGTTGATGATCAGCGGCTGACCGGACTTGACGGCAGCCCCGATCGCCGTGCCCTCGGCCTTGAAGACGACGTCAGGTCGCGGGCGCGAGCGGCGGTCCTTTTCACTCACCCGGGCCGTGTAGGTCTGAAACTCGTCACTCGTGGCGGTCAGAAGAGCGAGCCCCACGCGGTCGCAGGGCACGAGCCGGGCGATGCGTTGAGCGAGCGACTGAAACGCGAGAGGAACGTCCACCGTCCGGGCGAGGATCTCCAGCATTGCGTTGTGCAACTGCAGCTGGTCGATCTCGGCCCGCGTCGTCCGATGAGCGTTCTCCGTCCGGCTCAGCGCGACGTCCAGCCGATCGATCCGCCGGGTGGCAATGACCGCGAGAAGCACCACCACGATCCAGCCGGCTGTCACCTGTGCGACGCCCCAGGACGATCCCGGGGTCGTGCCCGTCCTCCAGGCGGCAACCTGGAGTGCAGCGAACGCGGCGAGCAGCCCCCAGATGGCGAGGGAAATGACCCGCTGCCGGCTGATCGTCATTCCGAGGGGAGTTTGTACGCGGCAGGGACCGGGCGTAGCGGCCGGTCGAACCACAACGGCCGGCGCAGCTGATCGGGGCCCGGGACGGCGGGGCGCGTCTTTGCCATCCACTCCTTGTACACCTCGTGCGCCCGGTTCGTATCGACCACGATATCGCCGTAGGCGTCGTCGGCGCCCGCCTTCTCGAGGTGGACCCGCTGATGCCAGCAGTGCATGCCGCTGACAGGATCGGGTTGCACGGGGAACGTCAGGTTCTGGTGGACGCCGACTTCGCTCCACCAGATCCGTCCGCTGTCCGGGTCGGCGCTCTTGAACGGCTGCGCCCCATGGACCTGCTTCATCACGTAGCGGCCGTCTTTCTCGCGGCTGATGCGGACCAGCGACGAGGCTACTCGGGGGCCGCCGGTGTCCTCGTTCAGCCGCCAGCGGCCGAGGTGATGAGACATGCCCAGCACGCCGGGCCGAATGCCTTCAGTCACCCATGCGCGCGTCACGAAGTGCCCGATCTGGGTCGTGACCTTCACGAGGTCGCCGGTGGCGATCCCCTTTGCCCGCGCGTCTTCTGTCGACAGCCAGAGAGGGTTGTCGTGCGATATCTCGTAGAGCCACTTCACCGGCGACCGGGTGTGGATCAGCGTTGGCAGGCGGAAGTTCGGCAGGAGGTCGAACTCACCTTCCTCGCGCTTGAGGTCACGCCAGTGCACGTGACCGGGGACGTACCTGGGGACGGCGTGTTCCGGCCAGCCCCATTCCGCCATGGTGGGCGAGTAGAACTCGAGAAGCCGCGAAGGGGTGTTGAATCCCTGCACGGGGACCCCGTCAACCGTGACGCCGATGTTCGCGCCAGCCTTCTGGACCAGATTCTGACGGTCGTCGCGCGCGGCGCCATCGAGCGCGGTCTCCTCCAACGGGTTCTCGAATCCGCGGCTGTATGCCTTGTCGGCAACTTTGAACACACCGTACTTGCGCATGTATGCGAGCGGCGTGAGGCTTTCCTTCGCGGCAGCTTCGGGGAGACCAGGCACCGAATTCTCGAAGATCCACCGGTAGTACTCTTCAACCGTGATCTGCTCGCCGGCGCGATACGGCGACTCGAAGAACTTGCGAATACCGAGTGATCCGTCTGGATCGATTTTCCAGCTGAGCGCGATCCAGAACTCGGCTTCCTCCCACACCTCACCCGGATTGGCTTCGTAGGTGGCCTTGATCTGCTCCCCTCGCTTTTCACGGGCCACCCGCAGCACCGGTTGCCGGAAACCGAGCCACTGCCCGGCGTGGGTTTCCTGGCTCATCGTGTCGTGCCGCTCCGTGCCAAGACCCATTGGCAGGATGTAATCGGCGAACCACGCCGTTTCGCTCCAGGTCGGGGTCAACGCGACGTGCAGGCCGATCTTCTCCTTGTCCTGCAGCACTTCCATCCACGAGAACCCATCTGGATTCGTCCAGAGCGGGTTGTAGACCCGCGTGAAGTAGACGTCGAGCCTGCCGCGACCCTCTTTGAGGAAGTGGGGCAGCAGGAAGCTCATTTCGAAAAACGCGAGTGGAAACTCCCTGGGAAACAGCAGTTCGTTCCAGTACTCCGGGGCGGGCGGTGGATTGGGGTGCTTCGGTACGAACTTGTTGGTGACGTGCATGTTCACGCCGCCGACCGTGCCGAGCGATCCGGTCAGGACGACCAGGAGATAGAGGCACCGGGTAATCTGCCATCCCCACAGGTTACCGGAGGCTGCAGCGCGCCAGTTGTGGGTCGCGAACCGCGTGCCGGCGCGGCCGATCGCGCGGGCGGACGCGATGATCTGCTCGGCGCGGACTCCCGTTTCCGATTCCGCGAACTCCGGGGTGAACTGCGCGTAGAGCTCCTTCAGCGCCGCGATGAACGCGTCGAACGTCGGCGGAAGGTCCGGCCGCTCGGCGGCCAGGTACTCGCGCCAGTTCACCCACTTCCGGACGAACTCGCGATTGACGAGGTCCTCCTCGAGCAGGATGCGCACGATCGCGAGGAGAAGGGCACCCTCCGTCCCGGAATACGCCGGCATCCAGATGTCGGCCTT
>JACDBQ010000027.1 GCA_013694845.1 Acidobacteriota bacterium | reverse complement strand
GGCGTATACGGCTCCGATCAGTCTGGGCTCGCCGCTTGCCGTCACCGTCCATGACGTGTCATTCAGCCGTCATCCCGAGTGGTTCCGATTTCCCGAACGCAACCGTCGTCATATCCTTACCCGCCTGACCGCCCGACGGGCCGCCGTGGTGCTCACCGTCTCGGAGTTCTCGCGGAGCGAGATCAGCGCGTTGTACGGACTCCCCCGGGACCGAGTCAGGGTCATTCCGAACGGTCTGAGCCCACGCCTGGCTCAGGGCCCGGTGGCGCGCGAGCCGCTCATCCTGTACGCCGGGTCGATCTTCAACCGCCGTCGATTGCCCGACCTGATAGCCGCCTTCGCGGTCGTCTTGCGATCCGTTCCCGCCGCGCAGCTCGTCATCGCGGGGGACAATCGCACATGGCCGCCTCAGGATCTGGCGGCCGTCGCGGCAGCGCATGGGGTGACCGGGAAGGTTGCATTGCGGCAATACGTGAGTGACGGAGAGTTGGCACAGCTGTACGCCCGCGCCTCGGTGTTCGCGTATCTTTCGGAATACGAGGGGTTCGGCCTGACCCCACTCGAGGCCCTGGCGGCGGGGGTGCCGGTCGTGCTTCTGGACACGCCCGTAGCGCGCGAAGTTCATGGCGACGCTGGACGCTTCGTTCCGCGCGGTGACATCGAGGGGACCGCGGCCGCGATCGTCGAGCTCCTGACAGTCCGATCGGCCGCCCTCGAGCAGCTCTCACGCGCGACTGGTGTCCTGGCCCGCTACTCCTGGGAGGCGGCCGCGGACCGCACGCTCGCTGCGATCGAGGGGATCGCCCAGTTATGATCCCGCGGCTGTCGATCGTCATCGTGAATTTCAACGGCGCCGGACACCTGGAGAGCTGTCTGCGCTCACTCACGACCTCGCCTCCGCAGACCGCGGCGGAGATCGTGGTCGTCGATAACGCATCGCCTGACGGCAGCGGGGCGATCGTGCAGGCCTTTCCGGCCGCCCGTCTGCTACAACTGCCGCACAACGTCGGTTTCTCGGCCGGCAACAACGCCGGGATCCGGGCGACCGCCGGTGAACTTGTCCTGCTGCTGAACAACGACACGGTCGTTCCGCCCGGCGCGATCGACCGACTGGCGGCGCGGCTCGAGGCCGATCCGGCGGCGGCGATCGCCGGACCACGGCTGGTGGACGGGCAGGGGGACGCGGAGCTCTCGTTCGGCCCGATGATCTCCCCCCTTGGAGAGCTGCGACAAAAGGTCGTGACCGCCTTGTATGCGCGTCGATTCCCGCCGGTCTCGTCGTGGGTGGAGCGCACGACGCGGCGCGAACGGTACGTGGACTGGGTGAGCGGAGCCTGTCTGCTGGTCCGGCGCGCCATTGCGGTGGACGCAGGCCTGCTCGACGAACGTTTTTTCCTCTATACCGAGGATGTCGACTTCTGCGCGAGCGTTCGCGCACGGGGCTGGAAGGTGTTGTTCACCCCGGCGGCCGAGATCGTTCACTTGCGCGGCCGTTCGCGTGCAACCGCCGCCCGCCAGACCAGCGCGGCGTATCGCCGCAGCCACCTGGCGTTTTACGAGAAGCACCATCCGCGGCTGGTCCCCCTCCTCAGGACCTATCTCCGGCTGAAAGGGCAGCGCCCGTGACTTCGCACGTGCGGATAGGAGTTCGCGACGGCCTGTTGGTAAGATTCAGCCACCAGTGCGAATCGCCATCGATGCGCGGAAGCTCCGCGATTACGGGATCGGGACCTACATCCGCAATCTCGTGCGCCACCTGGCGCGCATCGACCGGTCGACCGAGTACGTCCTCATCGTTCGACCGGCGGACATCGAGATCGCCACGGAGCTCGGAGAAAATTTCCGGACGGTTGCGGACTGGTCGGGCGCCTACTCGGTTCGCGAGCAGCTGACGATCCCGATGGACCTGCGGCGCGAAAGGGTCGACCTCTTTCATGCGCCGCACTACGTGCTCCCCCCGCTGACGCCCTGCAAGTCGGTCGTCACGATCCACGACTGCATTCATCTGCGCTTTCCCCAGTACTTGCCGAATCGACTGGCCTACGTGTATGCGCGCAGCTCGTTGTGGGTGGCGACGCATCGCTCCACGCGCGTGCTCACGGTGTCAGAAACGTCCAAGCGTGACATCCTGCGCTACTTCCGCGTACCGGAGTCGAAGATCGATGTCATCTACAACGCGATCGACGAGCGGCTTGAACAGCCGCCGAGCGATGCGGAGTTGGCCCAGGTCCGCGAGCGCTATCAGCTCAACGACCCCTTCGTGCTCTACGCGGGGAACATCAAGCCCCACAAGAATCTCGAGCGGCTGATCGAGGCGTTCAACACCCTGCGCCGCAGCGGCCTCGATCATGTGAAGCTGCTCATCATCGGCGACGAGATTTCGAAGTATGCGACCCTGCGGCGCGCGGTTCATCGGCACAAGCTGCACAAGCACGTCCGTTTCTTTGGTTTCGTGCCCGACAAGACGCTGGCGAGTCTGTATCGGCTCGCGAGTGTGTTCGTCTTTCCGTCGTTGTACGAGGGGTTCGGACTGCCGCCCCTCGAGGCCATGGCCGCCGGCACCCCGGTGATCACGTCGAACGTGTCGTCGCTGCCCGAAGTGGTCGGCGATGCGGCCATTCTCATCGACCCGTACGAGCCCGACGAAATCGCCGCGGCGATGCGGCGGGTGCTGATGGATCCGGCCCTCCGCGAGGAGTTGCGAACGCGCGGACTCGCGAGGGTCAAGCAGTTCTCCTGGGAACGCTCCGTCGCACGCGTGCGCGAAATCTACAGCGAGGTCATGGAGTCGTGAGGTCCGGGATGCGGGGTGCGGGGTGCGGGGTGCGGTCCGGAT
>JACDBQ010000192.1 GCA_013694845.1 Acidobacteriota bacterium | reverse complement strand
TCCCGGTGTACGACAAGCCGATGGTGTATTACCCGCTGTCGACGCTGATGCTCGCCGGGATCCGCGAGGTGCTCGTGATCTCCACCCCCGACGAGCTGCCACGCTTCGAAGCGCTGCTCGGGGACGGCACCGCCTGGGGAATGAGCTTCCGCTACGCGGCGCAGCCCAGACCCGAGGGGCTGGCGCAGGCATTCGTGATCGGCGCGCCATTCATCGGAAGCGATTCCGTCTGCCTGGTACTGGGGGACAACCTCTTCTACGGAGACGGGTTGACGGCGTTGCTGCAGAAGGCGGCCGGGAGGCAGGACGGGGCGACGATCTTCGGTTACTACGTCAAGGATCCGGAGCGTTACGGTGTCGCGGTGCTGGACCGCGCCGGACAGGTAATCAGCATCGAAGAAAAACCGCTCGCACCGAAGTCCCACTACGCGGTGACTGGCATTTATTTCTACGACAACGACGTCGTCGGGATCGCCCGCAACCTGAGGCCATCCCGACGCGGTGAGCTCGAGATCACCGATGTCAATGTCGAATATTTGCGCCGCGGCACACTGCGGATCGAGCTGCTCGGCCGCGGCATGGCCTGGCTCGATACCGGCACCCACGAATCCCTGCATGACGCGTCGACGTTCATCGAGACGATCGAGAAACGCCAGGGCCTCAAAATCGCCTGCCCCGAGGAGATTGCCTACCGGATGGGATACATCGACGCGGACCAGGTCCGCCGCCTCGTGCCCCCGCTCGCACAGAGCGCTTACGGGGACTACCTTTTGAGACTCCTGGACGAGGATCGGCGGCTTTAAAGCCCCGGGCTTCAGGCTTTCGCAGGCCTCTGGCGTCCGCTTCTTCGCTAATTCTTCCGGTCGGGTCAGCTCGAGGCCCCGACACCTCGGCAGGTGATCCTCGGTTGACGGGCAAGGAAGTGTCATACAAAATGTACGACATGGAGAAAAACTCGATCTCGATTCGCGAGCTGCAGCAGAACCTCAAACGAGTGCTGGATCGTGTCGAGCGAGGCCAGGTCATCGAAGTGACGAGGCGCCGGCGGCCCGTCGCACGGCTGGCTCCGGTGCGCTCCGACCGCCCGATCCGACCCTGGCCGGATCTCGACGCCAGGGCACGAGCCGTGTTTGGCAAGCGGGTAGTCACCATGGGGGGATCCGACGCAGTGTCTGAGGGCCGAGGCGACCGATGACGACGTACATCGATTCGAGTGCGCTGGTGCCGGCCTACGTGCCCGAACGCTTCTCGAAAGCGGCTCGTCTCGCTCTCTGCGCGTCGCCGCAAGTTCCCTTTACCCCACTCCACGCGCTTGAAGTGCCGAACGCGTTCGCATTGCTCATCGGCCGAGGGGTCATCACCGCCGATGACTATCGCGCAATCCGAAGGCAATTGCAGGAGGATATCGATGCGCAGCGCCTCGTGCCACTGCCTCTCGACTGGGATCAGGTATTCGCGAGTGCCTGCGAGCTCTCGGAAAAGCATACGAGCAAGCTGCTCACCCGGAGCCTGGACCTGCTCCACGTCGCCGCCGCTCACGCCGCGGAGTGCCAGTTGTTTGTCTCGGCTGACGATCGTCAGCTCGCCGTGGCTAAAGCGACCGGCCTCAAGATCGTCGACATCAAGCGGAACGTTCGGCACCGAAGCGCTGAGAAGTAGGCTTGACGACCGTCCTTAGTTGAACCCCGCCACCCGGCGCCGCAGCGCCTTGACATGATCCAGCAGCCGAGCCGGCGCTTCATCGGCGTCCGGATCGTCCCCGTCATCATCGACCTCGACCTCGGCCTCTGCTTCCTGGGGCGCCAGGCGGAGGTACTCCTCGAGATCCCTCAGCGCCGACGCGAAATCTTCGAGGTGATACGCCAGCAGCCCGCGGTCGCGCAGCTCGCTGATGGCGGATGGGTCCGCGGTCAGCAGCAGGGTCGAGACGAACCGCGCCTGGGGGAACGACCGCATCCGCACGTAGAGCCGCTTGAGGTTGACCAGCATCCGCACGACGATGTCGTGCCGGGTGGTCGGGGCGAGCAAGGATCCGTCAAACGCCGCATCGTCTCCGACGTGTTTGCGCAAAAGCTGACGGCAATCGAACTCCGAGAGCAGCGCTCCGCCATGGAACGGATCGATGATCAGGCCGTCACCCACTGGGCTGGTGGCGCGGATGAGAAAGTGCCCAGGGAAGTTGACGCCGGTCACATTCAGCCCGGCGCGGCGCGCTACCTCGAGGTAAATGACCGCAAGGCTGATCGGGATCCCGGTGCAGCGGTCCAGCACTTCGTTCAGGAAACTGTTGCGAGGGTCGTCGTAATGCTGGCGGTTTCCTGAGAACCCTTCTTCCTCGAACAGGTATTCGTTCAAGACCGAAATCGCCTCCGACGAGACCACCGCCACGCCTGCGAGCCGTTCGGCGGCCCTGGCGCCCATCGTGTCGATCCGATCGAGATACGGCCGTGGATCGAGCGCCGGATACTCGATGCGCGCGATCGTCAAGGCAGCAGGCATCACGTCGGATCCGGCCGTATTCAACGCGCGCTCCAGGTCGGCGGACACCTGCGCCACCCGGGAGTGCAGGTTCAGGGAGTAATGGGACACCTGGGGGATTGTAACGCGGGGTGCGGGGTGCGGGGTGCGGGGTGCGACGTCCAACGTGCGACGTGCGAGGTGCGACGTGCTTCGGGGTCAGAGGCCGTGGATCAGTTCTTCGGTGAACTGATCGAGGGACGTGATGGTGGCGTCGGCGGCTTCGAGCTCGGAGGACGGGTAGGTCGTGGTGATCGCCACACATTTCATCCCGGCGGCCTTGGCGGAGACGATCCCCCAGCGGGAGTCTTCGATGGCTACGCAGGCGCTCGGCGGGTGGCCGTGGAGCTGTGCGGCGCGGACGTAAGGAGCAGGTGCGGGCTTAGTGTGTGGCGTGTCGCCCGCGGCGACGACGAAGCGGAAGTATTGATCGAGGCGGGCACCGGCGAGGATGGTTTGAATCTCGTGCTTGAGCGCGCCCGATGCGATCCCCAGCGGGAAGGCGCGCGCCAGACGGGTCACGCAGTCGGCGGCGCCGGGATAGAGCACGTTGCCGCCGGCAATCATCTCGTCGAACACGCGGGACTTCTCGGCGATGAACGCGGCGACCTGCTCATCGCTCATCGTCCATCCGTGCGCACGCCCGATGGCCCTGAACACAGCCTCGTCGTCGTAGCCCAGGTAATGTTCGTAGTAGTCGTCGCGGGTGAGCGTTACACCCATTGACGAGAACACCTCCTGGTAGGTCGCCAGGTGCAGCGGCTCGGAGTCGGCGAGCACGCCGTCGAAGTCGAAAACAACGGCCCGGATCATGTCAGACGCATCGGGGCTCAGGATACTCGCTGATAGCGACGGATTCGTGACTCACTTGACACTCCGACTCCCAAGGCGCTCACCAGCGCGGACGGGCGTTGGCAGCCGGTTTTCCCTCGGGGGGTAGGGGCAGTCATACGCGGCGTTGAAGACGCAGAACGGATGATAAGCGCGGTTGAAGTCGAGATCATAGAAGCCCGTGTCGGTCCGATCGAGGTCCAGGTAGCGCCCACCGGGATAGGTTTCGGTCCCGTTGGTGAGATCGGCGAACGGCACGAAGAGTTGCCGCACGTCATTGGTGCCGGCATCGACGAACGCCGACAACGTCAGCGCCTGCCCCTTCAACGTGAAGTTCAATGCGCCGATCTTTCTCATCTTCCTGCGCGCCCCTGTCGACGTCGGCAACTCCAGCACGTCGTCCGCCGGGGCCAGGCCGAGGGAGGCGGGAACTTGATACATGGGGTCGATCGGGTAGTAGGGAAGCGGGGGAAATGCCGCGCGGGCCTCTGGCGGCACGGGGGACTCGGCTGACTCGCGCATGTAGCGGTCCTTCTCGGCGCGCCAGGTGCCGACGTCGGGAGCGGCCGGCGCATCAGCCGCGCTGCACCCTGCGAGTGCGGCGCACAGCATGACGGCGAGCAGAGGTCCGCCACCAGGAGTCCATCGGGTAAGGCGAAGCAGATCACGGAGGCAGCTACGCAAAGGGATACTTCCGCCGGGTGAGAA
>JACDBQ010000165.1 GCA_013694845.1 Acidobacteriota bacterium | reverse complement strand
GGGGGGGGGGGCGGGCTCGAATCGAACGTTGGGCTGACAGCGAAGCTGGAGCTGGAAGCTGGAAGCTGGAAGCTGGAAGCTGGAAACAGCCTTCCGCCCTTTTGAAATTCCAGATACGAGATGTTGGTGTTTCGTTCGAAGGCCTCCGGGAAGCCGAAGCCGCGCGCGAGGTCGGTGAGGATACCAACGATCGCCGCGGAGCCGGCGTCGTCGATCAGGCGCCTCACCGCGGCCGCGCTCTGCGCGTAGGCCAGGGCTGCGGCCGCGCTTTCCATCCCGGCGAAGGACCCTTCGAGCTTCGTCAACGCGTGCCGCGACCGGGCCTCCTCGACTCGGGCCAGGTGGGCGGGGAGTGAGCTGCCGTCGAAATTCATGGCCAGCCCTTCGTTGAGCCACTGCGGCACACCACGCGACGCGATGCTCCTTACAAGCGCATGGGTGAACTCGTGGGCGAGCACGCGCTGAAATTCAGGGAGGTTCTTCATGGCGCCGAGTACCGGCACCCGGATGCGCCCGTCGTATGCGCCGCCGGCCCAGTCAGGGGAACCGGTGATGTCGCGAAACTGCTCGCGCGTGTAAAGGACGACCGTAATCACCTCGTTGGGGTAGGTGTAGAGCGCGGACCCGATCCGCCAGTAGGCCCCTTCGAGCGCCTCGACCGCCTTCGCGGCGAGCTCGGCTTCGGCCGGACCTTCGAACAGAACCGTGAAGTGATCGCCGAGCTTCTGCGCGAACCGGTCGTGCAGGGACGCTTCCTTGCGCCAGGCCTCGAGCTTCGCCAGGAGCTGCTTGTGCTGCGGCGCGTGGGCGAGCGCCTGCTCGTAGACCTGGATCGCACCGGTGAGATCGCTCGCGCGATACAGCACCTCGCCGAGGAGGAGCGACGCGGCTGCCAGGCTGGGATCGTAACGCAGTGCATCGACCAGGAACCGACGCGCGGCCTCCCCCTGCCCGAGCAGGTGCGCCGAGACCCCGGCTCCGAGCAACAGGGACGGTTCCTCGGGCCAAGACCTGAGTGCTTGATCAAAGGCCGCGGCCGCATCGGCGGGCCGGCCCGCGTTGAGCGCGTCCCATCCCGCCCGCGCCTGCCGCACGGGCGACTGGTGCTGCGCGGCGGGGCACGCTCCCAGTGCCAGGCCGAGCACGAGCACACAGGCGGATGATCGGGTCATTCGTCGCCATTGTAGCCGCGGGCTTGATACATTTCCTTGATGGCCCGAGCTACTGGTCTCGATCGCGGCCGGACGGTGCTGTCCCGGCTCCTCTTCTTCCTCATCAAGCGTCGTCTTGGCAAGGTTCCGGTCCCGGCCCGGATCACGGCCCTGCGGCCCGCGCTCCTGCGCGGCGGCGCGCTCATGGAACTGTCGCAGGAATCATCCCGGCTCGTCCCTCCGCGGCTGATGAAACTGGCACAGACACTGGTGGCGTCGCGAGTGGGATGTCCGTTCTGAATCGACATCAACGCTGCCGGGAGCAGCGAGGCCGGCGCCACTCCGGACCAGCTCCGCGCGGTGACGCGTTACGATTCGTCGGCCCATTTCAGTGAAGCCGAGCGGCTGGTGCTCCGATTCGCCGACCTGCTGACCGCCACCCCGGCCGACGTGCCCGATGACCTGTATCGATCGATCGTCCGGCTGGTCGGAGAGGAAGGGGCCGTTGAACTGACGTCGGCGATCGCCTGGGAGAACTACCGCGCCCGCTTCAACCGGGCGTTCGACGTGGAAGCTGAGGGGTTCTGTTCGCTCGATATAGTTGACGGGAGCTCGTGAGCACTCATCACGTGAGCACTAGGCACGTAGGCACGTAGGCACGTAGGCACGTAGGCACGTAGCAAGTTGCAAGTTGCAAGTTGCACGTTGCAAGTTGCACGTCGCACGTCGCACGTTGCACGTCGCACGTCGCACGTAGTACACTCCTCGCATGTTCAACCTCCTGTCTCTCTGTGCCCTTGCTGGCATCGGCCTCCTGGCGATGTCGGCGTCCGGCTCGCGCCAGGACCAGCCGGCTCAACCGCCCGCCGCCCCGGCGCAATACTCCGCCGACCTCAAGATCGGAGACCGCGCGCCGGAGTTCGACTTGCCGGGATCCGACGGAAAGACGCACAAACTGTCGGATTACAAGGGGAAGGCCGTCGTGCTGGCCTGGTTTCCGAAGGCCTTCACCGGCGGGTGAACGGCCCAATGCAACTCGCTGCGTGACAGCGAGAGCGCACTCAAGAGCTTTGACATCGCCTACTTCATGGCGAGTGTCGACGATGCCGATACGAACAAGCGATTCGCGACCGAGCACGGCGGCGGGTTTTCGATCCTTTCGGATCCGACGAAGGCGACCGCCAAGGCCTACGGAGTGATCCGCACCGACCGTCCACCGGAACAGCAGCTGGCCGCGCGGTTCACGTTCTACATCGGCCCTGACGGCAAGATCGCCGACATCGACAAGGGGCCCCGCGGAACCGGGGTCGCCCCGCGAACGGCTGGCGAAGACACGATCAAGAACCTGGAAGCGCTGGGGGTTAAGAAGAAGTAGTAGTACTAGCTTCCAGTTTCCAGTTTCCAGTTTCCAGCTTCGACTGGGAAGCTGGAGGCTCGAAGCCGAGCACGACAGCCGCGAGCTCAAAACGAGAGCCCAGAGCCCAGAGCCCGACCGACGCCCGGAGCTCCCGCCTCTCGCCGGAAATGTTCCTGGCGTTACGGTCTCGCCTGCGGGACGTGGCGATTTCGTGTCCTGGGTGTCCGATAACCGCCCGGATTTGCCCATTCCCGGTCGCGAGGTCCCGGCACGACTCCTGAACCTCCGCAGGTGTGCGAGTCCGTC
>JACDBQ010000163.1 GCA_013694845.1 Acidobacteriota bacterium | reverse complement strand
TCTGACCTCGATGCCGTAGCAGGCTGATGAACGCGTGGAGATCGGTGGCAGTCGAGTAAAGGCCACCGCCTGGGGAAACGTAGGCCCAGCCTGGCCGTCGCTCGTCATAGTGGTTGTAGTCAGAGGGATCTGGTTTTCGTCGGTCAAGGTTGACGATGCGAGCGCGTTGACCCGAGGATGCACTCTCCGCCAGATAGAAGGTGTCCTTCATGCCGAGCTTGTCGAATATTTCTGCTTTCATGAAGCGATCAAGGGGTTGGCCGCTAAGTCGCTCAATGACCCAGCCGAGCATCAGGTAGCCGATGTTGCTGTAGTGAAAGTCCTGTGCACCGAGCGGGTAGAGTGTCGCGTTGGCATAATGCGACGCGACCACGGCGAGCGGCTTGTCTCTGACCGTGATGGCCGGTGCGTTGTCCATGCGGTTGGTGAGGAACGGCTCAACACCCAGCCACCCCTCGGCGCCGCCTTCGCGCTTGAACCAGACCCCCGCCGTATGCGTCAGCAGCTGCTTGATCGTCGTATCGCGATGCGGGAACTCGTGGAACCCCGCCAGCTCGGAAACCTTGGTGTCGACCGAGGGGATCTTCCCCTGCTCGATCAAGATCATGATCCCGACCGAGATGAACGGTTTGCTCAATGAGGCAATCTGAAAGATTGAGTCGTGGCGGTAGGCGCCGACGGCGTTGAGGGCCAGCGGCAAGCCTCCTCGATCGACGAGCGTTACGAGCCCGAGGATCGTGCCGTCTTCAACGAAACTGCGCATGCACGGCCTGATGTCAGTGAGGCGAGTGCCGTCACATGCCGGCCGCGGCTTGGGCTGCGCGGTCACGATATGCGTCGACGCAGACGAACCATCGAGGAGCAGAAGGATCGAGAACGCGCTGATCCACGGCAGGTAACGCGGCCTAACAGCCATACTGTGTCTCCTTAAGGACGTAAGATACGACGCTGGCTCGTAGACCGAGCCCCTCAACGCACACGCGGCATGTTGCTGATCAGGACGACGTCATTGTTCATCGTGCCGTGCGCGTAGAGCAGGGACTGGCCGTCAGGCGACCACTCGTAGCGCAGGATGCGCTCTGAGGCAAAGTGCGTCAACTGCCGCGACGGCCGGCCGTCGAGCGGCTGGCTCCAGACGTTCGATCCGTCGCCGGAGCCTCGAGTGAAGGTAATCCCGTCCGCGGTCCACTGACCCGGGTGTGGCTCGGGCCCCTGCGGTGGTGGGGCAAACGTCTTCACGAGGCGCCCGTCCGACAGCCGCAGCACAGCGAGCGTGCCGTCAGTATCGGGGTCGTCGCGAAGACGGAAGGCTACCAGCGCACCATCGGGCGATACGACCGGATCCATCGAGGTCACCGTGATCAGCTGCACTGGCTCCCCTCCTTCGAGAGGGACCTTCCACAGCGTCGGCGTCCCGCTGGCGAGCGACGAGTAGATAACCCAGCGGTTGTCGGGTGTCACAACCGGACTCGCATCGTCATAGCCGCGTGCGAGCTGGCGCTCGCCGCCACCGGTGAGCTCCATCCGCCAGATGGTGAAGCTGCCCGTCCGGTTCGAGGCGAACACGACGTAGCGTCCATCGGCGGAGACGGAGGGGCGATCGTCCACGCCACCGTCCACCGTCAATTGCCGGCGGCCGGTGCCATCCGGGTTCATGATCCAGAGATCTTCGTTGCCACTCTCCAGGGAGTGGTAGACGATGCGACCGTCAGGCGTCCACGTGAGCCCGTGGCGGCCGTCGTACTTTCCCGCGCTAACCTGACGGATGCGGCGTGGGTCGCCTTCTTCGGCCACGCGGATGCTCGCCTGCGGCTCGCGCTGCACAGTCACCACGTCGCCGCCCGCGGTCACGCTCACACCGAGGTAGTTCTTGGACTCGTCGTTTGTGATCTGCAATGCCTCGCCGGAAGGGTACGACACCTGCCACAGCTGATTTGCTCCGAGCCGGTCCGACGCCGCCAAGGCAAGGCCGTCGTCAGCCAGCCAGGCGAGACGTCCGACCTCCGTGAACCTGCGGGATCCCAACGGGGTCTGCGCACCGGTGGCGGTGTGCACCTGGACGAGTGAGCTGTAAGCGCCGTGGGAGTCGATGCTCGACGCCGCGGTGATGATGCGCATTCCGTCGGCGGTCCACACAGGGCCGGCGCCGGCCCACGTGAACGCGTCAGGGCTCTTGCGCACGGCGCGGACGAACCCGCCGCGCCCTTCGGCGTCCGCGATCATCAGCGCGCTCTGCCCGGTGAGCTGGTTCGACACGACGTAGGCGATGCGGCCGCCATCCGGGGAGAAGGCGATGGGCGTGTAGATCTCGGTCAACACCTTAAATTTAAAAAATACACCGCCAAGCACAGGGACCTTGTACAGCGCGCCCTCGCGCGGCCGGCCTCGTTCCCGGACGACGTAGTAGATCGCGGTGGTATCGGGCGAGAAGGTCAGTCCAAGGTAGTTGACGGCGGCGGATGGGACAACCTGAACACGGCTCGTCGAAGACATCTGCCGGATCCACAGGCTTTGGCCTTCTGGACCGAGCGCCACAAACGCCACGTACTTGCCATCAGCTGAGACCACGGCGTGCCTCACCTGCCCGGACGTAGTCAGCCGGGTGATCTTCAACGGTCCGCCGGCAGGCGCACGGTCACGCCAAATCTGCCACCACCCCGCCGCCGTGGCAGCGGCGAGCAGAACGCAGGCCACGGCCGCGACAGTCAACGTACGGCGCGAGCGGCCCCGCGGGGTGGCAAGGTTATTCACGACCGGGCTGTCGACGTTGCCCGGCGCCTCCGGAAGACGATGATCATCCGTGACGTCCGCGACGAACCGGTAGCCGCGCCGCGGGACCGTTTCGATGTACGTGGGCTCGGCGGCGTTGTCACCGAGCGCCTTGCGCAGTAGTGAGATCTGGTTGGTGGGGTTGGCTTCCTCCACGAACGTGTCGGGCCAGAGGCGGGCCATCAGCTCGTCCTTCGAAACCAGGCGTCCCCTGCTCTCGACCAGCGCCACCAGCGTGTCCACGGCCTTGGGTGTGAGCGGCAGCACGTTGTCGCCGCGCCGGAGCAGCCGTTCGCCGACGTCGATCCGGAAGGGGCCGAATCTGTATGCCCCGGGCGGGTGGCCGGTGGATTCCACGGATTTCAGCCCTCTTTCAACTTTCTTTGAATCGGCCGATGCAAAGTGTGAGTTCCCTTGAGACGGCGAACCGGCACGAAGTCTATCGTGCGGCGCAAGGAAAGGGTGTGCTCATGAATAGGAGTGCGTGTCGCCGCGCGGTTTCTCTCGCGTGCTGTGTCTACCTTGCTGCGCTCGCGGTCGTCGCTCAGGATGCGCCGGCCAGGCCGGCCGTGCCGGAGCTGCCGAGCTCGGCGATTGCCGCCGCCGTCAACAGAAGCCTTCCGTTACTCCAGGCAAGCGCCCGGACCTGGTCCGAACGCCGGGAATGCGCCTCCTGCCACCACCAGTCCCTCGGGACGCTGGCTGTCGAAGTGGCGCGCGAACGGGGATTCCCGGTGGACGCGGCCGCCGCGCACCAGCAAGCGGTCTTCACCGTGCGCGCGAGGGATGAGGAAACGTCCGTTGACACCTACCTGCGGGGGCAGGGACCGATCGGCGGCGGCAACCTGGGTCTGTCGTATGCCTTGTCCGGCTTGACGGCGCTCCGCTGGCCTGCCGATCGCGTCACCGATGTTCTGACGCACTTCATCAGCGGACGGCAGCTTCCGGACGGCCGCTTTCCCTCACCGGGCCATCGTCCGCCACACGAAGACAGTCATGTTGATCAACGACGCGCTGCTGGCACGGATGGACGCCCGACTCGACACCAAGCGGGACGCCGCGGGCCAGACCATCGGCGTGCGGTTTACGGAGGAGCAGCGGCAGTTTCGCGTTGCGCTGCTGCCCTTCACCGCCGAGACGACGACCGTCGCCACGGTGTCGCCGCGGGCCTTGGTCCACTGCGAAGGCGCCGTCTACTCGGTGCCCTGTCAGTGGACCGGGCTCGATCTCGTCGTGCTCGGCGCGACGACCGTGACGATCGTCGGGCGTTACGGGCGTCAGATCCCGCATCCGCGGCTGCGGTTCGGTCAACGGTCCATCGACTATCGCCACTATCTCCCCGAGCTGGCCCGTAAACCGCAGGCCCTCCGCCAGGTGCTGCCCGAGTTGCTGCGCGATCTCGGCGCGCCGTTCCCCGCCATCTGGGAGCACTTGCACCCGGCGCACGGCCCGCGCGAGGCCGCGCGCGTCTTCGCAAAAATCATCGGGCAGCTCGAGATCCACGGCGCGGCCGTGGTCGTGCCGGTGCTCACCGCGGCGCTCGCGGCGGGGACCCCGCTCTTGCTCGCGCTGACACCCGCAGTGTCGGCCCCCTTGCCCTCCGCACCATTGAGGTGCCCAGCGGATGCGCCGCCGACTACGCCGCATGGCTCGGGGCGGTGCCGCCATGAGCGCACCGACGCTGACCCGCGAGCTCGTGGTGGCGCAGACCCGCGCGCTGAAGCTGCCCGGCATGGCGCGCGTGTTCGAGAGCCTCGCGCGACAGGCTCGCGACGCGCATTGGCCGCATGAGGATTACCTCTACGAGGTCCTCAGTGCGGAGCAAGCCTCGCGTCACGAGTCCGTG
>JACDBQ010000161.1 GCA_013694845.1 Acidobacteriota bacterium | reverse complement strand
GCCTTGTCCGAGCAGGGCGGGGCGGGCCTTGGCACGCTCGGCCTGTCAGCCAGCCGGGCGGAGGCGATGGCTCGCCAGGCCGGGTTCACGCGCTTCCGCAAGCTGCCCGTCGATCACGCCGTCAACGCGTTCTACGAGATCCGTCCGTGAGCGATACGGAGCATCACCGCTGCTCGTGCTCCACCCTGCGGTAGCACGAGACTAGCGAAACTAGCGTGCCCACGCGGCGGGTCGGTCACGGCGGAGCCCCGGCCTCAGCCGAGTTCGTTACGCCACGAATGGCGCGGAGCAAATCCGACGAGGCGCTTTGCCTTGTCGTTGGCGTAGAACGTCTCATAGCGACCCATGTCGCGTCGACGCGAGACGCCAGCGTAGAAACGCTCGTACACGTCGTCGCTGGGAATCCCTACCGACGTGTCGTCATTCGAGACGTTGAAGACCTCGTAGCCGAGGCCGTCGGTGCGGAGGCAGCAATCGACCATATGGCCGAGGTCGCGAGCATCGATGTAGGCGAAGATGTTGCGACGCCGCAGACCGGGATCGGCGACAAACGCGGGAAACTTGGTCGCGTACTCGTGCGGCTCGATCACGTTGTTGATGCGTAACCCGTAAATGTCGATACCGCTACGTGCCTGAAACGACCGCGCCGTCGCCTCGTTGACAACCTTCGACATCGCGTAGCTGTCGTGGGGAACCGTTGGGTGCTCCTCGTCGATCGGCACGTACTCGGGCCTCACCTCGCCCTCGGCGAAACAGATCCCGTAGGTCGTCTCGGAGCTCGCAAAGATCACCTTGCGGATCCCGAACTTCACAGCGGCGTCAATGATGTTGTACGTGCTGAGTGCGTTGATTCGGAACGTCTCGTTGTCGGGGCGGACGAGGATCGCCGGGATCGCCGCGAAATGCACGACCGCGTCGTACCTGGGAACACCGGTGCCAGGCTCCAGCTCGTCAGAACTGGCGTACGCCGAGAGAGCGTTGAAGACCTGCCCGGCACTGGTCAGGTCGATGCGCAGGTCCGCAACCCTCGGGTCACCAAGCGGCACCATGTCGCCATTGACGACGCGGTGCCCCCGCTCGACGAGATGCGGGATCGCATGCCGACCCGCCTTACCGCTCCCCCCGGTGAAGAACACTCGCACCTCCCCGATCGTACGCACCGAACTTCGGCCAGGGCGCCTCAGGTCCACCGCCGCGGACCGAACTCATTTACCGGTAGCCGGCGGGAAGCGCCCCATGACCGGCGGCGAGGGACGCGCCAGATCTGCCGATCGTGCGGGCCGAACGCGCCATGGTTTGCCTGACCTGGAAGCTCGGTCCGACACGAGGATTGACGGCGAGCCGGCGCCACCCCCGTTGCCACCTCCGCTACTGCACGCGGCCAACGCCAGGTTCGCCCCCACCGTGCGAGCGTAGAACACGTCGCGTCGTCCTAGACCTTGGCCTTCAACACGGCGTGCAACCGGCAGCCCTCGCCTCACCCCACGCCGGCCCAGCTCGCCAAGAATGGCCGTGATCTGCTCCCGCTCGGTCAGGAGCCGATCGCACGCCTCGATCGGTTGCTCGACGTCGCTGCGAGTCAGCGAACTTCCGATGGCGAGGGACCTGCGCATCGCGTCGAGGTCGGTCCGCACCGTTCCCACTGTACGAAGTGGCGTTCGCTGGGGCAGGGGACGCTTGACGGAGTCGCGCAGCTCGCCTAACCCAGACGGCCCGGTGAAACCGGCTAGAAGCTGGCGACCACCTCGCTGACCTCGACCGTACGGATCGTGAGCCCTTCCGGGGCGCCGGGAGGTGTCTCGCCAACCGGGATGGTGGCCGCCTGCGCCCTCGCCTCATCCTCGGAATCGAACACCATCATCGAGACACGGCGCGAGCCACCTGCGCTGTCGAGCCAATACCCCGCCCGTGCGCCTGCCTCGCGAACGCGTGGTATGACGTTCTGCTGAAGGTTCTCGAGCGCTGCTTCCATGTCTGCGTCACCCGTGTCTACATCGATGAACACTGCGAACATTGGCCCTCCTCGGTTTGTCCCAGCTTGATGATCGTCGTCCTGTCGCCGGTTGTCCAGGTGATGGTCCGTGTGTCTTCAAGCTGGCTACGCCAGCGCATCGACGCCGGCGTCTCCGTCCGCACCATCGCCGCTGAGCTGAACATCACCGAGCGCACGGTCCGCAACCGCCTGCAACGCGCTGGCATCCCGCTCCCGAGTGAAGTCAAGGCGGCCAGGATCGAACTCGACGACGTGTTCGCCGCATACCGAGAGGGCGAACCCGTCGTGCGCATCGCAAGACGTTGCGGCGTGTCGTCGCGATGGGTCACTGACCGCCTCTCCGAGCACGGCGTGACGCGTGACGTCCCGATGCAACCGAAGGTGAGGCGATCCCGCTACCCGGCGCTGGACGACCGCCACCTATGGCCGACGCCGAGATCCGTGCGCGACGGCACGGCGCATCGTGGACGAGGCCACCGCGTTTTGATCGAGACGCGTCGGACTTCACCCGGTTCGAACGATGGTGTGGGCGAGCGACAAAGACAAGGAGAGCTTGATGACCGGTGAGTTGACGTGGTTCGAGATGGGTGTGCCAGACGCGCCGAGGGCGCAAGGCTTCTACGGTGCGCTCTTGGGGTGGACGTTCGAGTCGATGGGTGAGGGCGGCGCGGTTATCAGCACTGCACAAGGACGAGCCGGACTGCATCCGGGCGACGACGCCCGCCAGATCGTGCCCTACTTCCGGGTCGACGACGTCGAAGCCTCCGTCCATCAGGTTCGGGAGCTGGGTGGCCAGGCAGATGATCCCAGTCCCGCCGAGGAGGGCTTCGGACGGTTCGTCACGTGTCGCGACGACCAAGGGGTTGCCTTTGGGCTCCACGAGCCGAGTTGACGGACGGTCAAGGGACGTCGGCGGGCGGGTGACGGTGACTAGGGAGGCGGTATTCTCCTGTCGCCCCGGAAGTGCAGGGGGCGACAAGCATCGGATTCGTGACCTCTCAGACCCCGGAGGTGCCTGATGCTGACATGTTCGAGCTCTTTGGTATCGACGTCGGCGCAGTGACCCCTGCACGTACGTGGGGAGCTCGATCTGGTGACCGCGCCGGTCCTCGCGGAACGCCTGCGAACCGTGACTGCGGACCGTCGAGGCGACGTGGTCGTCGATCTCGAGCGAGTCGCCTTCCTCGACTCGACGGCGCTGAAGGTGCTTGTCGAAGGCCAACGACGATTACATGCGGACGACCGTCGGTTGATGGTGGTGAACCCGTCAGCGTTCGCTGAGCGGGTCTCACGATCAGCGGGGTCGCCAAAATGTTCGACGCCGGACGCCGTCGACGGGTGCCGTGGCGGACTGACGTGGCTCTTCGGATTTCAGCGGGGTGTGATGGTGGCGAGTAGGTCCCAGTTGGGTTGTCCGGCGTAGAGCAGGACACGGATCCGGAAGTTGCGGAACCGGGTCATCC
>JACDBQ010000157.1 GCA_013694845.1 Acidobacteriota bacterium | reverse complement strand
CGCGAACGCCGACGCCTTCTGGAAACGCGCGGTCCACGACGGTTTCATTCCGGGCACGGCCGTCACGAGCGGTGGGCCGGCGACGTCTGCGCAGGGGCAGGCTTCAGGCTCTGGGCTTTTGGCTTCTGGCAGGGGCCCAGAGCCCAGAGCCGAGAGCCCAGAGCCCAGAGCCCAAAGCCAGAGTCCGCCCGGTCTCGAGATCATCTTCCGTCCCGATCCGACGATCTGGGATGGCAGCTATGCGAACAACGGCTGGCTGCAGGAGCTGCCGAAGCCACTCTCGAAGCTGACGTGGGACACCTCGGCCTGGATCAGCCCGAAGCTTGCGGCTGAGCGCGGCCTGAGCAACGGAGATGTCATCGAGCTGAAGTATCGGGGCCATACCGCGAAGATGCCGACCTGGACGATGCCGGGGCATCCAAACGAATCGGTGACGGTGTTCTTCGGCTACGGCCGGACGAAGGCGGGACGCGTCGGCAACACCGACGAGACCGGGCAGCAGTTCAACGCGTACCGTCTTCGGACGTCGGATGCTCCCTGGTTCGGGAATGGGCTCGAGATCTCGAAGACCGGCGAGCGCTACCTCCTCGCTACGACCCAGGAACACCACCTGATGGAAGGGCGTGCCCCGGTCCGGGTCGCCTCGCTCGAGGAATACATCAAGGATCCTGCGGTCATCGCGCATCAGGGACATGCGTTTCCGAAGACGCTGACGCTGTATCCGGATCACGTTTACGACGGCTACAAGTGGGGTATGGCGATCGACCTGACGTCGTGCACGGGCTGTGGCGCGTGCACGACGGCCTGTGTCGCCGAGAACAACATCCCCGTCGTCGGCAAGGACCAGGTGTCGCGCGGCCGCGAGATGCACTGGATCCGCGTCGACCACTATTTCGAGGGCGACCCGGAGAAGCCCGAAACGATCAAGTCGTACCACCAGCCGATCCCCTGCATGCAGTGCGAGAACGCGCCGTGCGAAGTGGTCTGCCCGGTGGCGGCGACGACGCACAGCAGCGAAGGTCTGAACGACATGACCTACAACCGCTGCGTCGGCACCCGCTACTGCTCCAACAACTGTCCCTACAAGGTCCGTCGCTTCAACTTCCTCGAGTACGCCGACTGGTATACCACGACGCTCGAACCGATGCGCAATCCCGACGTCACGGTGCGCAGCCGCGGCATCATGGAAAAGTGCACCTACTGCGTCCAGCGCATCAATCACGCGCGGATCGATTCGAAGAAGGAAGACCGCAAGATTCGCGACGGGGAAGTGGTCACCGCCTGCCAGGCCACCTGCCCGGCTGAAGCGATCGTGTTCGGCGACATGAACGATCCGAACAGCCGCGTGAACCAGGTGAAGGCGCAGCAGCGCAACTACGGGATTCTCGAGGACCTGAATACGCGTCCTCGCACGACGTATCTGGCGGCGATCCGCAACCCGAATCCCGAACTGGAACCAGCGCGTGCCGCGGGCCACACGGAACAGCACTGATGGAATCCAACACCGTCACTCACTATCCGGCGCCCCCCCCGGTCATCGAGCCGGGCCACACGTTCGAATCGGTTACCGAGAAGATCAGCCGGATCGTCCTCGGACCGCGCCACCCGGTCGGCTGGTTCATCACGCTCGGAATCGGATTCCTCCTGCTCAATGTGCTGATGGTGTCGGTCGGCTACCTGCTGCTGAAGGGCATCGGGATCTGGGGCAACAACGTCCCCGTCGGCTGGGCCTTCGACATCATCAACTTCGTCTGGTGGATCGGTATCGGCCACGCCGGGACGTTGATCTCGGCGATCCTGCTGCTGCTCAAACAGGACTGGCGCACGTCCATCAACCGGTTCGCGGAAGCAATGACGCTTTTCGCCGTCGCCTGCGCGGCCATGTTTCCGCTGATCCACACCGGCCGTCCATGGCTGGCGGCGTACTGGCTGCTGCCGTATCCCAACACGATGGGGATCTGGCCGCAGTTCCGGAGCCCGCTGATCTGGGACGTCTTCGCCGTGTCGACGTATGCGACGGTGTCGGCGCTCTTCTGGTATACGGGTCTCATTCCGGACCTCGCGACCCTGCGGGACCGGACCAAGAACAGGCACCTCGCGCGCGTCTACGGCATGCTGGCGCTGGGCTGGCGGGGCTCCGCGCGTCACTGGCAGCGCTACGAGAAGGCCTACCTGATCCTTGCGGGGATGTCGACGCCGCTGGTCCTGTCGGTCCACACCGTCGTCAGCTTCGATTTCGCGGTCGGCATCACCCCGGGATGGCACGCCACGATCTTCCCGCCCTATTTCGTCGCCGGCGCGATCTACGCCGGGTTCGCGATGGTGCTCACCCTGGCGATCCCGTTCCGCAAGATGTACGGGCTCGAAGACTTCATCACCATGCGCCATCTCGAGAACATGGCGAAGATCACGCTGGTCACGGGGTTGATCGTCTGTTACGGCTATGCGATGGAACTGTTCTACGGCTGGTACAGCGCGAACGCCTACGAGCAGTTCATGATCTCCAACCGCACCTGGAACGGGCCGTACGCGTGGACCTACTGGGCCCTGATCTTCTGCAACGGCGTGGTGCCCCAGACGCTCTGGATCAAGCGTCTCCGCACCAACACGACCTGGCTGTTCATCATGGCGCTGATCGTCAGCGTCGGGATGTGGCTCGAACGGTTCGTCATCATCGTGACCTCGCTCCACCGCGATTTTCTGCCCTCCTCGTGGGACATGTATTACCCGACGTTCTGGGATTTCTCGACCTTCTTCGGCACGGTCGGCCTGTTCATCACGCTGATGTTCCTGTTCGTCCGGGTGCTGCCGATGATCTCCATCTTCGAGATGCGGACGATGGTGCCGGAGGCCGAAGTGAAAGGGTCGAAGGGGCACTAGACCATGGACGCCGCAGCACAGAAACCGCTTTACGGCCTGATGGCCGAGTTTGCCGACGCGACGACGCTCGTAGACGCGGCGAAGCGGACGCACGCGGAGGGCTACCGCAAGGTGGACGCCTTCTCGCCATACCCGATTCACGAGTTGTTCGACGTGCTGGAACTGAACGACAAGCGGCTGCCGCTGGCGGTGCTGATCGGCGGGATCGTCGGGTGCGTGGCGGGCTTCGGTCTCTGCTACTGGGTGTCGGTGATTGCCTACCCGTTGAACGTCGGCGGCCGCCCGTTCAACAGCTGGCCGTCCTTCATCCCGGTGACGTTCGAGGTGACGATCCTGGTCGCATCGCTGACCACGGTGATCGGGCTGATCCTGCTCAGCGGGTTGCCGATGCCCTATCACCCCGTCTTCAACGTGAAGCGATTCGCGGAGCATGCAAGCCAGGATGGCCTGTTCCTGGCGATCGAGGCCGACGATCCGAAGTTCGACGTCGACAAGACGCGAGCATTTCTGCAGAACCTCGGAGCTAGAGAAGTCAATGACATCGAGCCGTAGTCCAGAATGCGGGATGCGGGATCCGGGATGCGGCCGCAAGCGCCTGCGGCCCGAGGGAGGCGGCGGAGCGAAGTGCCGCGC
>JACDBQ010000153.1 GCA_013694845.1 Acidobacteriota bacterium | reverse complement strand
GCGCAGTGGAGACCAAGAGCACGACCGGGAGTCCGTATGCCGCCGAGTCGGTCACCGAAACGGTGCAGGTCCTGGCTGACGGCAACCGGATCAATCGCCGCTCGGTTACGAAGATCTATCGGGACGGCGAGGGCCGGACACGGCGCGAGATGCTGGCCGACGACGGCTCGGCCCGGAACATTTCGATCTCGGATCCCGTAGCGCACACGAGTTTCACGCTCGATCCCAAGACGAAGATCGCGTACCAGGCTGGTGGCAACATCATTTCTCCGATGCGCACGCCCGCAGGAACCGTCACCCCTGACGGCCCGGTCAGCGATACCGCTGACGTGCCGACGACGAAGGCGGATGGAGAGCGCTCGGCCGTGACCTCGGCTGCACAGGCTGGCGGAGGCGGCGGTCGGGGCGGTGTGCTCATGCGCACCGCGGCGCCCGACGACCCGAACGTCAGGAAGGAAGACCTCGGGCTGCAGAACATCGAAGGCGTGATGGCCACCGGTACCAGGACGACGACGACTATTCCCGCCGGACAGATCGGGAACCCGCAGGAGATCCGCATCGTCTCGGAACAGTGGTTCTCGGACGAACTGCAGGTGCTCGTCATGACGAAGCACAGCGACCCCGCTCCGGCGAGAACACCTACCGGCTGCGCACCATCCTGCGCGCGGAACCCGACCAGGCATTGTTCACTGTGCCGGGCGACTACACGCTGCAACAGCGAGGCATTCGTCAGGAGTAGCTTCTCTGGCTCTGGGCTCTGGGCTTTTGGCTCTTGCTAGAGCCCGGAGCCCGAAGCCCGGAGCCCGAAGCCTGGAGCCCGAAGCCCAAGCGTGGTGCCGGCTCGTGGTAATTTAAGCAGTTCTCGCGACCGACGGAACTGCACATGGCGCAGCGAAAGCTGGACGTTGTCCTCGACTCGGTAAAGCGCCTCCAGCGGATGGGGGCCACGTCGAACCTGGTGAACCTGCTCCAGAAGCAGCACCCGGCCGACCTGGCGCAGCTTTTCTCCGAGCTCTCGGACAAGGACCGTCAGGCCGCGTTCTCGGTGCTCGTCGAACGCAACAGCCGCCTCGCCATGGAGGGGCTCTCCGAGCTCGGACCCGAGAAAGGCGCGTTGCTTCTCGCCGGCCGCTCCGCTGACGACATCGTCAAGCTGACCCAGGAACTGGCGTCGGACGACGCCGCGGCGATCATCGACTACCTGCCAGAAGAACTGTCGTCGGCCGTCCTGGAACAGATCCAGAGACGCCCCGCCGGAGGTGAAGTCGGCGAGCTGCTCGAGTACCCGGAGCAGACGGCCGGCCGCATCATGAATCCGAAAGTCTTTGCGCTTTCGGAGGACATGACTGCCGGCGAAGCGATCACCGCCGTCCAGACTGCGCGCGACGTCGAAGTCGTCTTCTATCTCTACATCTTCGATTCGAGGCGGCATCTCGTCGGCGTGGCCTCGTTGCGCCGGCTCCTGCTCGTGCCCTCCACGACGCCCCTCAAGCGGATCATGACGACCGACATCATCAGCGTGCGGGCCGACACCGACCAGGAAGAGGTCGCACGGCTGGTCGCGTCGTACAACCTGCTCGCCATCCCCGTCGTCGATGAAGAGAACAAGCTCGTCGGGGTCATCACCGTCGACGACGTCATCGACGTCATCAAGGACGAAGCAACCGAGGATGTCTATCGCCTCGCCGGCGTCAGCGGCGACGATCGGGTGTTCACGAGTCCTTCCGAGTCTCTGCGCAAGCGGCTTCCCTGGCTGCAGGTCAACCTCATTACCGCCTTCCTGGCCGCGTCCGTGGTCGCCATTTTCGAGGGCACGATCGCGCAATGGGCGACGCTCGCGGTCTTCATGCCAGTGGTCGCCGGGATGGGCGGCAATGCGGCCATGCAGACATTGACCGTCATCGTCCGCGGCATTGCTCTCGGCGAGCTGACGTTCGAGAATACCCGCAAGGCTCTCTTGAAGGAAGCCGTCGTCGGCGTGGCGAACGGGTTCGGATGCGGCATCGTCGCCGCGCTGATCGTCTGGGTCTGGAAGGGGAACCTCTGGCTGGGCACGATCCTCGGCGCCGCGATGGTGATCAACATGTTCGTGGCCGCGACCGCCGGCACCTTGATCCCGCTGGGCCTTCGCGCCCTCAAGGTGGATCCGGCGCTCGCGTCGTCGGTCTTCATCACCACGCTGACGGACGTCTTCGGGTTCCTGTCCTTCCTCGGGCTTGCCACGCTCGTGCTGAAGTACGGTGGCGGCATACAATAGAGAGTGCCCGTCTACACGTCTGAAGCGCTGATCCTGCGCACCTACAAGCTGGGTGAGGCGGATCGCATCGTCGTGTTCCTGACGCGGGACCGGGGCAAGAAGCGAGGAGTGGCAAGAGGAGCCAGGCGCGCGAAGTCGCGCTATATCGGTGCGCTCGAGCCGATGACCCGCGCGGGTGTCGCCTATTACGAGCGTGAGCTGCGGGACCTCGTCCGGATCAACTATGTAGAGCCCCAGCGGTCGCCGCTGTCGGCGATCGGGCTCCCGGGCTCGGGCGCGTCGGTGCTCGGGCACGTGGGGTACTTC
>JACDBQ010000018.1 GCA_013694845.1 Acidobacteriota bacterium | reverse complement strand
CGGCCGGAACCGCGCGGAGCACCCAGTAGCCAAGCGCCAGTCCGGCGGCGCCGCCGCACGCCGCTAGAATCAGCCCTTCTCCCAGCAGAACCTGGAAAAGCCGCAGGCGTCCCGCGCCAAGCGCCGCCCGGACCCCAATCTCGCGTTGACGGGCGACGGATCGGCTGAGGATCAGATTGGCAACGTTCGCGCACGCGACGAGCAGCACCAGCCCCACGGCGCCCATCAGGATGATCAGCGGCCGGCGAACGTTTCCTGCGATTTCCTCGATGAGAGGGGTCGCGCCAACGGTCAGCGTAAACGCCTTGTGAAGGGCAGCCGGATAGTTGTCCTGGATCCTCCGTGCCAGCGCCGCCGTATCGGCGGCTGCCTGTGCAGGCGACATACCATCGCGCAGCCGTGCGATCACCGTCTGGTTGTACATCATCCCTCGCGCCCGCCTCTCGAACGGATTGAACACGAGCGGCAGCCAGACGTCCGCAGGCTGTGCGTTTGATGCGGCCCCGCGCTTTGGAAATGCGAACGTCGATGGCATCACACCGACAACGGTGTACGGCGTGCGATCCAGGACCAGCGTCTGGCCGAGCGCGTCACGTCCGCCAAAATGGCGTAGCGACAGGGCGTGGCTGATGACGGCGACGGCCGACTGACGCTGGTCTTCGTCGGGCAGGAACGTCCGTCCGTGCGCCGCGCTCACGCCGAGGACCGGGAACACCGACGCGGTGAGCTCGGCCCCGTTCACCTGCTCGGTCTCGCTGCGGCCGGACAGTTCCAGCGTGCGGGTGCGGTAGGCGCCCATCGCCTCGAACGACTGCTGATATTGCAGCAGGTCCAGGTAATCGGGCGGCGAGACATCGAATCGCGCTACACCCGATTCCGGGATCGCTTCGTGGATCAGCATCAGACGTTCGGGCTCATGGTACCCGAGCGGCCGGAGCAGCACGGCGTTCACCAGGCTGAAGATCGCGCTGTTCGCGCCGATGCCGAGCGCAAGGGTGAGGATCGTGATGGCCGTGAATGCCGGCGCCTTCGATAGCGCGCGGACCCCGTGGCGAAGGTCGAACAGCACAGAATGCATGACAGGTTCTCCCGGAGGCCTGATCGGACCACCGATACGCGCCGTCCGCGCACGTTCCGCGATCGCGTCCCGGGTGGTCAGCGGGACGGCGCGCCACAAGTCGGACCATACCCGCCGAAAGGCGTACGAATGGCCGCGGGCGTCGATCATTCGGGTGAAATCGGCCTCGAGGTCATCGGCGAACCGCTCGCGAAACTCGCGTGGATAGGTTCGAAGGAACGCTCGATAGGCCGCGCGCGACAGCAGATGCTCCCGCACAATCAGGACTCGCGCGGCAACAGCCGCTTAGACCGGACGAGCGAGGCGAGGCGCGACAGCCGGCGCGCTTCGTCCTGCAGCGCCGCGCGTCCGGCGGGCTGGAGCGCGAATGTACGGCGGCGCGCCTCGCCCGCGGCCGCCACTTCCTTGACGAATCCCGAGGACTCGAGCCGTTCGAGTGTGCCGTAGATGGTCCCCGGCCCCATCGGAAACCCGGCGGAGGCCTCCACTTCCTGCATCACAGCGTAGCCATGCAGCGGGCCATCCGATAGGGCCAGGAGGATATGGAAGACGGCGGGCGTGAGTGGGACCTGCGACATATTACGGTTGCGGAAGTATATCCACCACCGTAATAGCAGTCAAGCGTTCCGTGACGGGCGCACGAACGTCGGAGGCGCTGCGAATCCACGGCCTCACTAATCGCCGGTATTACAGATCGGTTATCGCTTCTTTGGCGGGCCGGTCTTTGGCGGGCCGGCGGAAAACCCCCGGATTGGGGACCCGGGATCCCGTGCGGAAGGCAACCGGCCGCCCCCGAAGATAACGGCGAACAGCAGCTCTTCGTCGATCTCTCCGTCCAGCCGGCTGCGCCGGAAGACGTTGGCGACCCTGCGTAACCAGGACATGTGCGCTCCTCTTACGCGACGCCAAGAACCTTGGCGATCCCTTCGGCCATGAGCTTCCACGTGCGCTGCTCATCCGCGAGCTGCCGCCGTCCCTTAGAGCGGTTTTCGCTTGTACCTAGTACGCGGAAATGGTACTTCTGTGCGCGGAGGTTTCATGGCGGCGTACTCACTGGATTTGCGCACGCGGGTGTTAGCGGATTGGGATGCGGGCTTGAAAGGGGAGGACGTGGCGGCGAAGTACCGCGTGAGTCGTGCGTGGGTGCACCGACTGGTGCAGCGACGACGCGAGACGGGCGAGATCGGCCCCCGGCGGCAGGAACAACGCATCTTCATTTCGTCCGTCATGGGCGAGTTGAAAAGTGAGCGCAAAGCGGTAGCAAACGCGATTCGATCGCTCGGTGCGGAGCCGGTCTGGTTCGAGGAGTTCGGCGGGCGCGAGGAGGATGCAGAAGGTGCGTATCTCGCGGAGGTCGAGACGAGCACGATCTACGTGGGGATCTTGGGTCCCACCTACGGTCGTCTCCTCCCCTCTCGAATGTCCGCGACTCATGCCGAATACCTCCACGCCGAAGAGAAGGGGCTGCGCATCAGCGTCTACCCGCTTGATGTGCAGGACCGAGACGGACGGCAGCAGGCGTTTCTGGAGGAGGTCTGGACGTTCCACACGGCTCCTGTCGTTTCATCAGCTGATCTGCCGTCAGCCATTTCTAGACGGCTCGCGCGGATCGCCGCCGAGGATCTGTCCCCCTGGTGCAAGTTGGGACAGGTGGTCTTCCGCGCCACCTCCGTGAGGGAGGGCGGCGAAGGAATCACTATCGAGGCGGATCTGAGGAGTGCCGATGTCGCTCACGCGATCTCAGGGATGGCAGGTGAACGCTGGAACGCCTTCACGGGCCAGTTCACTTGGGGAGATCGCAGTCGGCCCGTGAAGGTGTCGAAGATCGAGATGACCACGACTGCATCACGGAAGCGGACCGTGCGGATCGAACTGGAGTTCCGCGAGGGTGATCGCGACCGCATGATCGAAATGAGCTTCAACGGGATCAGCCCCGAGGAACTGACGGAGATTGCGCTCAAATCAACACTGTTTGGGCAGCGCGATCAGCGGCTGGCAAGGAACATGGGCGTCGTATCGGAGATACCAGATCCTTTCTCCGATATCCGGGGCCGCCGAATCGCGGATGATCCATTGCGTCCGCTCGCACGCCTCCTCCTGACAGAGGCGTTGGTC
>JACDBQ010000109.1 GCA_013694845.1 Acidobacteriota bacterium | reverse complement strand
ACGCGGCATTGGGACTCGACTTCGTCCCGCCCGAGCTGCGGGAGAACCGCGGCGAGATCCCGGCGGCCGAAGCCCGCAGGTTGCCCAGCCTCCTGGCGCTCGAGGATCTTCGCGGCGATCTGCACATGCACACGACGGTCACCGACGGCCGTGCCGACGCCGAAACCATGGCGCGGGCCGCCCAGGCGTCGGGCCTCCAGTACATCGCCATCACCGATCACAGCCAGTCGCTCGCGATGGCGAACGGCCTCGATGAGCAGCGCGCTCTGCAACATGCCGCGCACGTGCGATCGCTCAACGAGAGGTTCGACGGGCTGACGCTCCTCGCTGGTATCGAGTGCGACATCCGGCCGGATGGCACGATGGACCTTGCCGATGACTGCCTCGCGCAGCTCGACATCGTCATTGCATCGGTTCACTCGGCCTTCAACCAGGACGAAGCCCAGATGACGGATAGAATCCTGCGCGCGATCTCGAACCCGTACGTGGACATCATTGGCCACCCGACCGGACGGCTGATTCTGAAACGCGACGGATACAAACTGAGGATCGAGCAGATCATCGTGGCGGCGGCGGCCGCCGGCGTTGCGCTGGAGATCAACAGCCAGGTGGACCGGCTCGACCTCGACGACACGAAGGCCCGACTGGCCAAGGACCGCGGTGCCAAGATCGTGATCGACTCGGACGCGCACTCCCCCGCCGCGCTCGGCTCGTTACGCTGGGGTGCGTTGACCGCCCGGCGCGCGTGGCTCGAGACGTCTGACGTGCTGAACACGCTGCCGCTCGATGCGTTTCGCGCGTCGCTGCGCCGGAATCGACGGGCGTAAGCCGATGGCGAAGAAGTTCGTCCTGAACCCGGTGTCGGAGACGCCACGACCTGCGGACGTAATTCTCACCGAAATCAGGGGAATCTACTTCAACACCACGAAGGGAACGATCCTGCGCGATTTCGATCGGGCCATCGACCTTCTGAAGACCATTGCGATGCCGGACGAGCGGCAGCGGGCGACGGTCTACATGGACGGTTTAGCGGAGATGCGCAAAGAATTCAACGCGGTCCCTTCGCGACGTACTTCCGGGCAGCGAGACGGACCGGCTCGGAAACGTTCCGGTCGGTAGACAGCGTCTTCAAGTCGCGTTCGTTCAACCGCTGCAGGAAGCCCATCGCCAGCGCGGTCGGCGTCTTCGGATTCCGGGTCAACGCCGCGACGACGTTGTAGTTCTTGGTCCAGGCCCGGTTGGTCGCGACCACCCGCAACACATCCTCTGAGAGGTTCGCCATCCGGGCAAAGGACTCGATTTCGGATTCGTTGAGCTTCGGACTGCTGAGGACCGCCGCAGCGACCAGCCGGTTCGAGTCGCGGATCAACTGACTGCGTTGTTCCCGGCTGCCTCGCATCGCCAGCTTCATGCGGTCGATCACCGGCAGCATCGAGAGCACGCGCGGATTTGCCTCTTCACCCGCGTCAGCGGTTGGCTCGTCGGCGGGCTGCACCAGCGGATCGTCGCCGCCGTCAACCGGTCCACCGTCCGGCTCGATGCCTCGCGCTGCGAAGAAGTCCCGCATCTGCGGCGTGGCGTCGCGAAGGGCAAGGAAACGTGCGACCGAGGGGCCGGGAAGCGCGTCGATCGTCAGGGTGGCCGTCTTCGCGATCGTTGGGTCCGCGTCATCCGCGAGGATCATCAGCAGCGCGACCTGTTCGAGCGCTCGCGGGGCGAGCGCCCCCTGGGCCGCCAGCAGCCGCACATCGCTCGCGACCTCGCCGCGCCTGAAGAAATCAATGAAAGGAGATCGAACGCCGGGATCCATGGCTGGTCGCGCCGGAGGTCTCAGGACGTCCGCAACGTGAGGGGGATCACCGCAGTCCCTAGTTCGTGCGGCGTCGCGGTGACCGGCCGGTTTTTCAGGATGAGATAAACGACCACCGCAGCCACGATGATCATGGCCGCCAGTGCGACGAGGAACACCCGCGCCGCCTGCTGCTTGCGTCGCTCGAAAGCGAGCTCCTCCTCCGGGATCTGCACGACAGGCACAGGCGGTGGTGGCTCGCCCTGGCAGCGATCGAGGTAGTCATTCACCGTTGCATCCGGGTCCAGCCCCACTTCGACGGCATAGGAGCGGACGAACGAGCGGCTGAAGATCCCGCCCGGAAGTTTTGAAATGTCGTTGCGTTCGAGCGCTTCGAGCGTCGTCACGGAGATCTTGGTGGCGGTTGCCATCTGACGCACGGACATCCCCCGGCCTTCCCGCGCCTGGCGGAGCTTGCCTCCAAAATCATTCATGAGCGCTCACTTTAGACATGCCTTGAAGGCAGTGTCAACGCGTCAGCGAGGGCCTGGACCGTCGCACCGATATCAGGGGTGTCGGCAAACAGACTGATGGCGGCGATCCCGGCGGCGCCCGCCTCCGCGACGGCCCGTGCGCGCTCGACCGATAGACCGCCGATAGCGAGGACCGGGATGTGTACCTGGCGGCACACGCGCTTGAGGCCCTCGATGCCGGCTGTCGGGTGATCCGGCGGCTTGCTCGACGATCGAAACACGGTGCCGAACAACAGGTAGTCGCACGAGCCGGACGCCGAGGCCTCGAGCGCCTGCGCCGCGTCGTGAAT
>JACDBQ010000097.1 GCA_013694845.1 Acidobacteriota bacterium | reverse complement strand
GCTGATGGACGGGCCCAGCAATCCGCACGACATCCTGTCGGTCCTCGGGGAGAAGGCGCTGCACGCCTACCTCGTCAACGAGATCCAGGAGGTCTACCGGCTGCAGGGCGTCAACATCAACGACAAGCACATCGAGGTCATCGTCCGGCAGATGATGCGATGGGTGAAGATCGAGGATGTTGGCGACACCGAATTCCTGATCGAGGAGCAGGTCGACCGCTTCCGGTTCATGGAAGAGAACGAGCGCGTGATCATGAATGGTGGTCGTCCGGCCTCGGGCCGTCCGCTGCTGCTCGGGATCACCAAGGCGTCGCTCTCAACCGACTCGTTCATCTCGGCGGCGTCGTTCCAGGAAACCACGCGCGTGCTCACCGAGGCGTCGATTTCAGGCAAGGTGGATCACCTCCGCGGCCTGAAGGAGAACGTGACGATGGGCCGCCTGATCCCGGCGGGGACCGGGTTCGAGTATTACCGGCACGTGCGGATCCCGGCGGACGAGCCGCCACCGCCGCCGCCGCCGACTCCGGAGGAACTGGAGCTGGAGCGCGAGATGGAGTACTTCGTGGAGCCGGAGGAGGCGTTCACGAGGGACGAGATCGAGTAGGCCCACTCGATTGGCGACTGTTGATTGGCGAGTGCCGATTGACGGATTGTTGACTGTAATTGAAGATGGGGCGGTGGTCGAAGAATCACCGTCCTTTTTCTTTTGTGCGTACTGTTCGTCGCGGCCGCTTGTCCTCGATATTGGCCGACCTGTGGCGTCCCAGGCAACTCGGCGTCAGGATCGGCCGGGCCAGTCGAGGCTGGCGAGCAGCCCCGCGGCCACCTTGGCGCCCGAATCCGGTTCAGTGAGCGTCGGAGTCACCGTTCGCGGATGAAATGCAGGCGTTCGCCGGATCGCGAATTGGCCGACGCGCTGCAGGCGTGGCATGACTACTTCAAGTGAGGCAACTGAGATCCCCAGCGCGACGGACGTCAAGGTCACCAGTGCGGCGCTGGTGGTCGAACTCAAGGACGGCCGCGTCGTCTCTGTGCCGCTGGCCTGGTATCCGCGCCTGGCCGAAGGGACGCCAAGCGAGCGTCGGCATTGGGAACTCATTGGTCCGGGCATCGGCATTCATTGGCCGGCTCTCGACAAGACATTTCGATCGACGCCTTGTTGCGCGGCCTCGGCTCGAATGAAAGCGCGTCGTCGCTGCATCTGTGGCGGCTATCCCGGCAGCAACCGGCTCACAAGGCGCAGCCGCCGACGAGCCGCGCTCGGCCGAAGAAGCCGCGGACCCGGCCGACACACAGATGAGCCGAAGGCCGCTGAACAAACGCAAGGCAATCTGTCACGCTCGGCTTCTTCGCGACCCCCGGGACACGGGTTGTCGCAGGGCGCGAATTGTTCCCGCACGAACGCGACGGCGCGCTTGTGGTCGTAAGGCCGCGATCGCGAACGGTATCACATCGTCTACGGCGGGCGCCTCGTCAACGAGATCCAGGAGGTCTACCCCCTGCGGGGCGTCAACATCAACGACAGGCACATCTCTCAATGCGTGGGGCCCCCGCGCACGCTCGCTCATTCGCGCTCGCGTGAGCCGCGGGCGCTGAGGTCATTGTCCGGCAGATGATGCGGTGGGTGAAGATCGAGGATGTCGGCGACACTGAATTCCTGATCGAGGAGCAGGTCGATCGCTTCCAGTTCCAGCGCAGGAGCGGAGTGGAGCGAAGGGCTCTACGAGCGACTGCGCCAGGCGGGGTGCAGGGTCCCCGCCATCCAAGAAAGATGGGCCGGCTGATCCCGGCCGGCACCGGGTTCGAGATTACCGGCACGTGCGGATCCCGGCGGACGAGCCGCCACCGCCACTGCCGCCACGAACGCCGGAGGAACTGGAGCTGGAACGCGAGATTGAGTACTTCGTGGATCCGGAAGAGGCCTTTACGCGGGACGAGATCGAGTAGCCCGATCTAATCGAGTAGCCCGATCTACAGGTCGGGCGTTTGCGGGCGGTGGTCGAATGGTCACCGCTCGCTTTCTTTGCTCACGTCCGCTAACCGTCGCCACCCTTCTGTGCGTCTCAGGGGGCCCTGCCTCTCAGATTCTGCGTCTCTGCCGGATCCCCTGTGTGGTCGATTTCTGCGTACCTGAAGCGCAGACGTGCCCTGCGCGCTGGGGATTCGTGCGATCCCGTATGCCATTGCTGTGGCAGGTTCATCGGCGTGACTCATCCCCCCGACAAGGCAACCCTCCTCGGCGTCGTCCGTGCGCGGTTGCGCGCGAAGCACTATTCACCAAGGACCGAGGAGGCGTATGTCGGCTGGATCCGGCGTTTCGTCCGGTTCCACGAGCGGCGTCATCCTCGCACGATGGGCGAGGCGGAGGTTGTCGCGTTTCTTTCGTCGCTGGCGGTGGATCGCGGCGTCGCCGCCTCCACGCAAAACCAAGCATTGAGCGCCCTGGTCTTCCTGTATGCCGAGGTCCTTGCGGTCGAACTCGACTGGCTCCGGGGGCTGGTCCGGGCGAAGCGCCCCGGGCGGCTGCCGGTCGTTCTGACGCAGAACGAGGTTCGGCGCCTGCTGGCGCAGTTGGAGGGCGTCGTCTGGCTGATGGCCTCACTGATGTACGGTGCCGGGTTGCGTCTGCTCGAGTGCGCCGAACTGCGGATGAAGGACGTGGATCTGGCGCAGCGGGAGGTGCGAGTCCGCGACGGCAAGGGACTCAAGGACCGGGTCACGGTGATTCCGGTGCGGCTCGTCGAACCGCTGGGCGCGCGGCTGGCGGCGACCCGGCGGCTGCACGAGGCGGCCGTTGCTGCGGGCGGCGGTTGGGTTGCGCTTCCGGACGCGCTCGGCCGGAAGTACCCGAATGCCGGGCGCGAGATCGGGTGGCAGTGGCTGTTTCCGGCGACCCGCACTTATCTGGATCGGGAAACCGGCCAGCGGCGCCGGCACCATCTGCACGAGTCGGTACTGCAGAAGGCCGTCAGGCTGGCCGTGCAGCGTGCCGGACTGACGAAGAATGCGAGCGGCCACACGTTTCGGCACTCGTTTGCGACCTACCTCCTCGAGGCGGGGTACGACATCCGCACCATCCAGGAGCTGCTGGGACACAGCGACGTGAGTACCACGATGATTTATACGCACGTGCTGAACAAGGGCGGGCGAGGGGTGCGGAGTCCTTTCGACGCCTTGGCGTGACCTCGCGGTCTATCTGACTACGCCGACCGGCCTGTTCCTGAGTGCCGATCCTGGGCGGGTTCGACTAAGCTACTGCCGGCCGGGGGATTGAGACGCATCCCGGTCTTCGCAGTACCCTGGATTAGGCTGCGAGGGCGGTCCGTTCTCGCGGGTTACTATACGTTGAACTAAACCGCTGATCGCGGTAGACGCCTTCCTCATTCGCAACGCCATTCCGAATTCGCTGACACACACTTCCTCGATCGACGTGGGCTGAGCAGAGCGCTCGCCCGGTGTCGAGAGGGGGTGTGTGATGACGGAGTTCCGCCGACGGATGGATGCGGACATGGTGGTGCGCGGGATGGCGGACCGTACGAGGGAGACGTACCTGGCGGCCGTCACAGGTCTTGCTCGGTACTACCGCCGGTCACCCGATCAGATTTCCGACGACGACGTGCAGGCCTATTTGCTCTACCTGATTCGCGATCGCCAGCGGTCGTGGAGTACGTGCAACATCACGGTCAACGCGTTGCGCTTCCTTTATCACACAACGCTGAAGCGCGATCGGACCACGTTCTGTGTGCCTTCGCCGCGGCAGCCGGGCACGCTCCCGGCCATCCTCAGTCGGGCTGAAATCGAACGGCTGATCGCGCAGACGGCCAATCCGAAGCACCGTACGATGTTGCTCACGACGTATGCCGCCGGGTTGCGGCTCAACGAGGTGCTGCACCTCCGCGTGACCGACATCGACTCGGGACGCATGACGATTCGCGTCGAGCAGGGCAAAGGCGGAAAGGATCGCTATACCGTCCTGTCGCGCCGGCTCCTTGAGGCCCTGCGCGGCTACTGGACGATCGCGCGACCGTCCCCGTGGCTGTTTCCCTCGCAGGACACGGGACAACCGCTGCATCCCACCGCACTGCAACGCGCCTATCAGCACGCCAAGCTCCGCGCGGGCATCACGAAGCCCGGTGGCATTCACGGGCTGCGTCACGCCTTTGCGACGCACCTCCTCGAAGCGGGCGTGGACATCCATACGATTCAACGGCTCCTCGGGCACGCGTCCATCAGTACGACGACCCGCTACTTTCAGTTGACCCGCCACACGACGATGGAGCCCAGCTCGCCGCTCGATCTGCTCGATCGGTTCGCCCCGCCACCACAGGGC
>JACDBQ010000062.1 GCA_013694845.1 Acidobacteriota bacterium | reverse complement strand
GTTGTCCGCAGGCTTGTGCCGTTGGGTCTCGTAGTAGTGCATGCGCTCCGTCCAGCCCCGTTGCGGATCACCGTTGACGCTGTAGCCGGGCTTCAAGTCAATCGTCGGAATGCCCGCCAGCAGGAACGAAAAATGGTCCGAGGAGAACCCGACGAGCGCCGCCGGGCTGCGATCCTGCGTCACGCCGATTCCCTGCGCGCCCATGACCTGCCGTACGATCCGCGCCATGTCCGACAGGTCCGCGGCGTTGTCGATCACGTCGTCGGTGATGGTCCCCTCGCGGCCGCCATCGAGGTTGATGTTTGCCACGGTCGTCTCGATCGGCATCACCGGGTTGCGCACGTAGTGCCACGATCCGAGCAGCCCGCGCTCCTCGGCCCCGACCGCGGCGAATACGATTGTGCGCGGCGGGCGCATGCGGACCAGCGCTTCGGCGCTTGCCAGCATCTGCGACGTGCCAATCGCGTTGTCATGGGCGCCGTTGCAGATCGTGTCGCCGTTGGCGTCGGGCGGGACGATGCCGATGTGATCCAGGTGCGAGGAGAAGACGACCGATTCGTTCCGTCGCGCCGGGTCCGATCCGGGGATGATCCCGACGACGTTCCAGCTCTTGAGGCGCTTGATGTCGTGCGCGCGTACGAGCCGCACCGTGCCCACGTCTCGAGCCGTGGTCCCGTCGGCGGCGACCCATTTCCAGGCGTCGAGCAGAGCCGTCGCGGCCGGACCACTGACTGCGGCGTCGACGCGGAGGCGCGGTCTGCTGCCGTCCGCCATCACGACGACGCGGCGGGGCGGCTCCGTACCAGCGGAGGCTCCGGCAGGCATGCGGTCGTGCGGCGTCAGTTCGACCACCACGGCGGCACCCTTTCGGCGGGCGATCTCGACGCGTGCGGCCGCCGCCCGTGCCCGTTCCCGGTCCGCGCTCCAGTTGTCCGGCAGGCCGTTCAGCAGGAAAACGGCCTTGCCGCGGACGTCGGCCCCCGCGTAGTCGTCGCGGCCATGCGTCGCGAGGCCGTAACCGACGAAGACGCCGGCGCCCTCCCAGGTGGCTCGACCCGTGAGCCATGCGGGCGTGAAGCGCGCGTCGGGCTTCGCCAGTCGCGTCGCGCCCACGGTGAGCTCGCTGCCGCGGTCGGCGCCGGCTTCCAGCAGATCGAACTCCTGCAGGTAGGAGGGACCGGTGATGGGCTGAAGGCCGATCCGGGCGAACTGCCCGACTACGTACTCGCGGGCGATCTCGAACCCGACGTCGCCCGTGTCGCGGCCGCGCAGCAGGTCGTGCGAGAGGAAGCGCACGTGCGCCTTCGGGAGTGCCGGCGTGATGACCTCGAGCGCCTGTCTCAGCCTCGCTTCGTCGGCGGCAGGCGGGCCAGGCCTGGCGGTTACCGACGCCACCGATCCGGCCACCGCGACGACGCCGATGATGCTGGCGAGGCCGTTCCAACGCGAGCGGAAAAGTCGCACGGCTCCCTCCCTCGATCGCCTTCCACGGACGTGAAGTGCCGTGTTTATATCATCGGGGGCACCCCCTCTGGAGGGACAGCGGCGGACGCAATCGCTGGCTGTCCTGTTCCGAACGGGCCCAACGTAACCGCGGGCCGGTAGGACGAGCGACCCGGTCGACGGGCGGGACAGTTCCGGGTCTGGGTTGGCACTGTCTCTGGCTGCGGAGGGGCGTCAGCGATAACGCTCATGCCATCGTTCGATCGATTCGGTGTGGAAGAACGTCCGTTGGTGGGATGGCGTGAGATGTGCGAGCCGGAAAACCATGAAGGAAGTGGTGGGCGAAGCGGAAGTGTGCGTGGTCGGAGCTGGCGCCATGGGTCTTTCTGCAGCCTACCAGCTGGCGCGGCGCGGGACCGAGGTCCTCGTGCTGGAACGCACGTATCCGGGGCTCGAGTCTTCCGCCGCCAACGCCGGCACGCTCGGGCTGCAGAACAAGCCGCTGGCGGCGATTCCGCTCGTGCTGCGGGCCGTCGAAATGTGGCGCCAATTCACCGACGAGCTCGGCGTGGACGTGGAGTACGAGAAGCGGGGCGGACTTCGGCTCGCGCACAGCAGTGAGGATGTCGAGCAGCTGGAGAAGGGGGTCGCTGCCCAGCGGGCGGCGGGCGTCGACACCGAAATCGTCTACCAGCCGGAGCTGTCGCGCATCGCCCCCTATCTGGATTCCAGGGTCGCTGCTGGCAGCTACTGTCCCGATGACGGGATGGCGAACCCGCTCGCGTCAATCCGAGCGCTCTTAAAGGGCGCGGTAGGCAGCGGGGTCCGCGTCTGGAACAACAGCCCGGTGCGGGGAATCGAGGCGCTCGGAGACGACGACTTCCTGGTCGGCACGCCGCGCGGGCTGGTGCGATGCCGGGCGGTGCTGGCGGCGGCGGGCGCGTGGAACGGCGTGGTCGCCCGGATGGTGGACGTGTCGCTGCCGTTGACGACCGACATCCTCCAGGTGGTGACCACGGACATGGCGCCGCCGATCTTCCCTCACATCGTGACGCACGTGCGCGGCAACCTGACGGTCAAGCAGTCGCGCAGCACCGGCAGGGTCCTGATC
>JACDBQ010000061.1 GCA_013694845.1 Acidobacteriota bacterium | reverse complement strand
CCGTCGTCGCGTTCGTGTAATGCCCCTGCCGATTACCCCCGGGTCGGGCCTGCTCTCCCCCAGCATGTAGGCCCGGCCTGCGCCGGGCACTAGCCTCCGGAGATCGTCGGGATCATTTCGACGACATCTCCATCACCGAGCGCACGGTCGCGCGCGTGAAACAGCAGCATCTCGTCGTTGACGGCGAAGTTGTAGACGGAGTCGTCCAGCTGTTCGCGGAACCCGGGGACGCGCCTGTCGATCGCCTCGACGAGGTCGCCGACCGTGGCGACCGGTTCGTCGATCTCGAGGCGGTTGCGGTCGTTGACCTTCAGCGTCGACGGGAAGATAACAAGGATCCTCCGCGAGCTCCTGCTTCCATGTTGAGCATGTTGAGCGTGGTGCCCTCGCTCGATCGACCGACCCGCGCTCGAACGTCCCTGTCTCGGACAGGTGCAGCCAACGACACAGATCCTACCAGAGCGCCCGCGCCCGCCGATCATTCGATACGTGCAGAGCCTCCGCCGAATGCGGCCGTCCGGTTCCGAGTGGGGCGATGGGGCGCCGGATGGTCCCTATCTGGATGTTCCCCTATAATGTGGCGTCGCTGGCCGTATGCGCGCAGAGGCCTTCAAGCGGCATTCAGAGGTCATCGGAGAAGCAACGTCATCACCCAAGGAGCGGATGAGCACCATGATGAATCGAAAGGACTTCTTGAAGACCGGATTGGCCGCCGGCGCCTTCCTCGGATCCTCGGCTTATATTGCCGCCGCGGCGAGTGGGGATCAGAACCAGGCGGCGAGTGCAGAACAGGATCTCGAGAAGTACAGGTTTCATCCTCTTCACCGCTTCTCGAATGACGAACTGGTGACCGAGCGGGAACAGCAGGGCCGCCCTCATGAAGGAAAGGTGCTCGCCGCCATCCAGCCCCATTCGGACGACATCCCGATATTCGCCGGAGGACTCGTAGCGAAATTGATCCGCGAGGGTTACAAGGGCTACCTGATAAGAACCACGAACGATGATTCAGCGGGTCGCGGCAGCACTCGGGCGGAGTCTATCCTGAACGACGAAAGGGATACGGAGGAGGTTGCGAAAATCCTGGGCCTCGAAAAGGTCTATAACCTGAACTATCGCAATCACAACATCGATGAGGTGAACATCAAGGAGATCACGGCGCGATTCGTGTTCCTGATCCGGATGCTCAAGATCGATACGATCATTACCTATGATCCGTGGGCTCCCTACGACAACAACCCGGATCACTACATTACGGGGCGGGCCGTTGAAGCGGCTTACACGGGACGCTGGGACTATCCGGAACAATTGGACGCCGTTGAGCCTCACAGCGTCAGCGAACGCTACTACTTCACCAGGAGAGGACCGCAGTACATCAATCGGATCGTCGAAATAACCAGTCACGTCGATACGAAGGTCAGGGCCAACATGGCAAACGTCACGCAAGGCCCGGGCGGCAACTCGGGATCGCTCTTGCGGCGGAGGCTGGCTGAAAAGGGCTTGAAGCTGCCTGTGCTCGGCGACGACGATCAGACAGCGGACTTCAACTACATCAAGCACATCATGCTGGACCTCGATTCGGAAAACCTCAGGCTGACCCCCTCCGACAGGAAAGTTGGAGAACCCTTCGGCCTGGAGTGGGCAGAGCGCTACTACTACCGAGGCCCGATTCGATCCAGCCTCGACGAATACATCGCAAAGAATGCCGTGCGGATCTGAGGACCGTATTCAGCGCCTCGCGACAAGGGCCGCCTGCACGCGCGGACCATCGCCGGCCATGACCTGAATAGTGGTGCGCGCGGGCGGCTCCTGCGGGAACGTCTCGCGGAAAATCTCATCCATCCGCTCGGTGTCCCCGAGTTCTGCGAGATAGACATGCACGTGCACAACATCACGCCAGCCGAGGCCTGCCTCCGTCAAGGTGCCTTCCAGCCTCGCCAGCGTCCCGCGAAACTGCTCGTCGAAACCCGGACCGGCATCCGGTGCGGACTCGGTCCGCGTATAGAGCGCGTCACCGGCGAGGAGGCCCCGCGTTTCCTGTTCACTCCCCGCGGCTGGGGCAATCACCTGTCGTTCCCCCCCCTGGCGGGCCGCGACGAACGTGATCTCCGACTTGATGGGACCCGGTAGCCGCGGAAGGAATATCAACCCCCGCGGCGGCGGCGGCGAGGTGAACGACGGATCATAGACGCCTGCCACTTCGCCCGACTCCCGAGGTCGGGTCACGTACACATTGCTGGAGACCACGTCGGAGAATTCCAGTCCAGCGGCGCTCAGGGTAGTCCTGATGTTGGCGAGCGTCTGGGCGACCTGCTCGCCGAGGGACTCCGGCAGTGCCTTCCCTTCAGGAGACTGGCCACCCATACCGGAGAGGTAGAGCGTGTCTCCCGCCCACACGGCGGCCGAGTAGGGGCCGAGCGGCGCCGGCAGCGTGCCGGCGGCTGGACGCACGACCGAGATCCCTGAGAGATTGCCGTGCGCGACACATGCGATCTCCACTCCGGCCCCGCCCGGGAGGCCTTCCGCCTCAACCGTGGTCCGTGCCGGGACCCGCTCGGTGAAGAAGCTTCGATACGCCTGGTTCATGCCGCCGTAATCGTCCATGCTGCCGAGATAGACGTGGCACTTGACCAGGTTGGCGTAGTCCATGCCAGCGGTCCTGAGGACCTCGCCGATGTTCTCCATGGCCTGGCGTGTCTGGGCGCCGATGCCTTCCGGCTGATCGCCAGTCGCGATGTGGCGCCCGAGCTGCCCGGAAAGGTAGAGGAAGTTGCCGGCCTGCACGCCGAAGGAATAGGGCCGACCCGCCGGGAAGCTGTCCGGCCGCACGATCCGGTGTCGCGATGCCGGGGCCGGGGCCTGCTCTGACGGCGGGCTCCCGGCACATCCGAGTTGAAGAAGCGAGAACGAAAGCAGGGCCCACGATGTCAGTCGCATAAGCACAACATGCTAATCGAACGCGGCGCCATTGGTCAGGAACACGCGCCCCCCTACCCGCAGGGCCGGGAGCACTCGGTATAGCCGTCGCGGTGACGGAGCGGCAGCAGCTCGGCGTCGCTCTCAGGCGACTCGAAGCGGGCTTGCGTATAGACCCCCTTGACGCGCAACTAAACCGGCTGCGCCATGTGGGCGTAATTGAGAAGATAACAACAGCGTGTCCCCCTCGGCCGCCTCATAGAGCGCCGTGAGCACGGTGATCCCGTTCCAGATGTCGACTACCCGCCGATCAGCGCCCGGCACCTCCCGTACTTGCATGGCGAACGCGTTCGGATCTGTCACTGGCTTGCGCAGTTCAAGCACACGCCCTTCTCCGAAGCGATAGCTAACCAGCTCGTCCGACTCCTGCAGAGGCGCGGTCACGTGCCATGGCAGGTCACGTGCGGACTGGTGAGCACCACGGCGCCGCCTTTCCGCACAAACCCCGATAGGACGTCGACCTGGGCGCCAGATGCCTCGTCAAGTGCGATCAGCAAGTCCATCGATGCAAGAGCCGCGGCATTGAGCCGGCCCGGAGGGATCAGCACGAACGGGAGGTTGTGGCGCGTGAGGAGGTTGAGAAGCATCGTTTCCCGGCCGGCTTCAACCGCCCGGGTCACCGGATCCCACTCCGGCCCGCCATAATGTGCCACTTTCACCCCGACGATGAGTTCCGGGTGCTGCCGGATGCGCATGGCGGTGAGCTTCGCGTCCATGTCCGTGAGGTTCTGCTCGACTGGCCCGCCGTTCATCCCGCTGCCAACGATGTTGATGAACGAGAGCACGCGTGTGCGTGACCGGTCGATCACCTGCGCCTTGAACTGGGGGAAGTTCTGCCAGCCCGCGCCCCCGACGTCCACGAGCGTCGTCTGGCCGCTGCGGAAGGAATGGCTGTCGGGCGGCACGGCGCTGTAGCCATTACTGTAGGCTGCGTTGTCCTCCGTTCCCCAGAAAGACGTGGGCGTGCAGATCGATGAGCCCTGGCACGACATACAGGCCCGTGGCATCGGCGACCCGCCCGGCGCTGGACGCCTCGATGTTGCTGGCAACCCGGGCAATCTTGCCGTCAGCGACGGCCACATCCATCACGCCGTCGATACCGTTCTTCGGGTCGATGACGTGGCCGCCCTTGATCAGCAGGCTGAACTTCGGCTCCTGCCCCTGAACGGGCGAAGCCGCTGCGAACAGCAGAGAGATGACGATCACACGTTGCAGTCGATAGAACCAGCGACGAGTCAATGTTCCCTCCGGTGTGCCCTGTCCAGGGACGCTCGATTGCGGAGTTATAACACAGGCGCCGCGACGCCCAGGACGAGCTACTTCCCCGCGCTCCAGCCCGAGTCGATCATGAGGGCGGTGCCCGTGACCATCTCCGATTCGTCGCTGGCGAGGTACAGCGCGGCCGCGGCGATCTCCTCCGGCCGGATCATCCGTTCAAAGAGCTGGGTCGCTGCCATCTGCTGATACGCGGCGTCCGGATCCGGATACTCCCGAAGCCGGGCCTGCACGAATGGCGTCTCCACCCGGCCGGGACAAAGGCAATTGAACCTCACACGCCGCGGGGCGTGATCGAGCGCGAGGCTCCGGGTCATGCCCACGACCGCGGCCTTGGTGGTGCAGTAAGCCAGCCGCTCGCGGATCCCGACAATCCCGCCGACCGAGGCCAGGTTGATCACACTGCCAGCTCCGCGTTCGAGCATCGCCGGCAGAAACGCCTTCGTCACGTTGTACACGCCGCGGACGTTCACGGCGTACAAGCGGTCCATGTCCTCGCCCGATGTGTCGAGGATCGTCCCGACGCAGCCGATGCCGGCGTTATTGACGAGGATGTTGCAGCGGCCGGATTCACCAAGCACGCGCGCGCTCGCTGCCGCACAGTCCTGCTCAGAGGTCACGTCGAGCGGGAGCAGGCCTGCTTGCCCACCCGCGGCGACGATCTCTTCCAGCCGTGCGCGTGCGCCCGCTCGATCCCGATCCGCCAGGTACACGAAGGCCCCCGCCCGGGCGAACGTGGCCGCGATCGCGGCGCCGATGCCGGAAGCCGCGCCCGTGATGACGGCTACTTTGGTATCGAGGCGAAACATACGAGGCACACGGCATCACGACACGCGAGACGAGGTGAACGTGCCATGACGGCCCGGCCAGCATACTCTCTCGACGGCTGCACGTCACCCGGTGTCCGGAGTGCCGCGGCGCCCACCGCCCCACCGCGGTGTTCCCCTGCCGGGTCCCGCATATGATCGATCCAGAAACACATCTGGCACCGGCTCCGGCCGGCCGCACGCCACGACCGTTTCGAAGAGGAGAATCCCATGCCCGCTCGTTTGCTGGTGGCCGTTCTGATGGCCCTCTCGATCGTTCCGACCGCTGCCGTTCCGGTGGTCGCTCCAGACACCGGCGCGGTTCCGCTCGCGACCGCAGGGCACAGCGCTGCTCAATCTCCGGCTGCTGCGGCGCAGATGACGCCCGAGCAGATCATCTCGGCATTGCGCCTGCGTGAAAACAGCACCGGCAACATCGCAGATGCCGTAGAAGCCGCGACCGGGGGACGGGGCTGGATGTCGCCTGACATGAAGCCGATCTGTGCCCGGAAAATCGTGGGGCGCGCGTGGACGGCGGCGCTGCGGCCCGTGCTGAAGCATGACGTCAAGGCGTATCCCAATCACGCGCTCGAGATCCTCGACCAGGCCCCAGCCGGCAGCGTGCTCGTCTATGTGCTGGAAGGCAACGTGGAAATTGCCGGGATGGGTAACTTGATGGCGCTGACGGCCCAGGTCCGTGGACTGGAGGGCACGGTCATCGACGGGGGGATCCGCGACGTCGCAGAGGTACGCGAAATCGGGCATCAGGTGTTTGCCCGTCGCATCAGTCCGGCGACCTCGGTCGGTCGGCTGGTCAGCGTCTCCAAGCAGACGCCGGTGAAGTGTGCCGAGATCATGGTCCACCCCGGCGACTACATCGTCGGTGACACCGACGGCGTCGTCGTCGTACCGCAGGCAGCGGCGGACAGGGTCGTGGCGCTGCTGAAGGATTACGACGCGAGGGAGTCGAAGATGATGGACATCATCAAGCGCGAGAAGTCGATGCTCAAGGCGCTCGAGATCTACGGGCGGTACTGACAGAGAGTGCCGGCGCGAACGAAGCGGGTCCGGGTGACGGACCCGCTCCGAATGCTCATCGCGGAAGGAGACGCGGAATGTACTTCGTCAACCCTCTGACCGTGACCTCGGCGGCGTAGACGTTCCCCTCCGCATCGACGGTCAACCCCTCCCCGGCCGCGCCCTCCGGAGCATCCGTCATGTGGCCGGGGATGAAGTACCTGACCTCGCCCGTGCGCGCACTCCCGACGCGGATGCCCTTTTTCCAGCCGGCGTTCCTCCTCGGATCCGACTCCGAATCGATGGCATACATTGTGTCGTCGGCGAGCATGTGAAAGCCGCTGATACGGCTGAACTGCTTCCATTCCTCGATGAACGTACCGGCTTGATCGAAGATCTGGATCCGGTCGTTCCCCCTGTCGGCGACGAGCAGCCTGCCCTGGGAATCGATAGCCAGGGCGTGGGGTGTCTTGAACTCGCCAGGCGCCGTACCGATCCGGCCCCAGCTCTTGATGAAAGTTCCGTCGCGAGTGAACTTCGCGACACGCGCGACTGAGTCGGCGGTCGCCTCCGGATACTGACCGACATGGCCTTCCGCGACGAAGATGTCGCCGTTGGGGGCCGTGATCACGGCGTTGGGCTCGATCAACCGGGACGGAGGATCTCCCGCCTCGCCAGCCTCTCCGAGCGTCATCAGGACCTGCCCCTGGGGACTGAACTTGACGATGCGGTGGCCCTTGCCTTTGGCGTCCGGAAACTTCTGAAGCTCTTCGGCCGTCGCGGCCCTCGCGTCGGTCACCCACACGTTCCCGTCGCGATCGACGTGGATCCCGTGCGGCCAGATGAACATCCCCGCCCCGAAGGCAGTCACGACCCGGCCTGACGGATCAAACTTCAGGATGGGCGCAACGGTGGAACCCGCGCAGGTGTTCGCACCACACCGCTCCGCGACCCAGATGTGGCGGCCGTCGCGATCCACGTGCACGGCACTCGTCGACCCCCAGGTGCGCCCGTCGGGGAGCTGCCCCCAGTTCCTGACCGTTTCGTAGGGATTCGGGAGATAGTTGACCGGCACGGTGCCCTTCTGGGCGTCGGTCGAGCCGACGGACGCGGCGGCGAGAACAAGTACCGCCAGGATAAACGCGGGTCTCATCATTTTTGTCATGCCTTGAAGAGCTGCTTCAGCCGCCGCACGACGATCTTCTCGTCGCCAGGATCGTTCATGAAGACCGTCAGCTCGATGCCCTGCGGCTGCAGGCGCGAGACGGCGATGCGGGGGGTTCCGGCCATCAGCTGTTTGTCGAGTTCCGGTGCGGTGATTCCCAGCGCGGCCTCGTCCCACTGCACCATGACGCGCCTGATATTGCGGGTGCGATCGACCGGCGTCCGTTGCAGCCACAGGCCCGGCACCGCGGAGAGTTCCCGCTCGATGTATTCAGTCTGCTTCACGCACTCGCGGTCGATGGCCTCGAAGTCGAGCCTGGAGTACTTCTCCGCCGTGAGCCATGCCATGACCATCTCTTCGCGACCAACCTTGATGGGCCGTCCGTGCGAGTCGGAGTGGGGACTCGAGTTGAGCCAGGCGGCCTGGATCAGATCACGGCGGCCCGCCAGGATGCCGGAGCACTGCGGCCCCCTCATGTGCTTACCGCCGCTGATGCAGATGAGATCCACGCCAAGGCTCGCCAGGCGTCGGAGGTTGCTCCACGGCGGCAGCATGTTGGCGGCGTCCACCATCAGGGGCACGGAGACTTTGTGCGTGATCTCGAGGCACCGCTCCAGCGAGATCGGCGTTTCCTGGCGCCAGTCATGGCTGGTACCACCCAGGAAGAACATCATGGCCGTGCGCTCGGTTATCGCCTCCGCCAGTTCCTGTTCCGTCTCGACCTCCACGAGCCTGGCGCCGGTGCTGCGGACTGCGTGGTCGTACCCGTTGCGGTGCACCTTCTGGATGACGACTTCCGTCTTCATGCCTGTGAGATCGGGCAGCTGCCGGACCTTCTGCGTGTCGGACCCGGTCAGGGTGGCGCAGGTCCCCAGGCAGATGGCACCAGCCGCCCCGGTGGTCACCAGGGCGTCCTCGGAGCCGATCAGTGAGGCCAGGCGCTCGCCGATCTTGTCCTTCAGCTCCTCGAGCACGATGTATTCGCTGGACGCCTGGCCTGCCGCCTCGTGGAGGTCCGGCCACATCTTCGAGGCCCCCAGCGTCGTCATGGTTCCACGGAAGTTGATCACCGGGCGGATGCCCAGCTGCTGGTACGGGCTGGGGGCACGCCGCGCGGCCGCCGCCGTGGTGACGAACGAGGGCAGTGCCCCCATCAACGATCCCAAGCTGATGCCCTTCAGCAGCCCTCGGCGAGAAATGCTCATTTGCAAGTCCTCAATCAGGGTGGTGGAAACGTTCGAATGCGGCTCAGGAGCGATTCGCCACCTGCGGCGATTATCGCTGCCTCGCCGGTGCTGTCAAGGCTTGGATGTGGGTGCTGCCGAGATATGGGCGCGCTGGGGTAGACTGTCCGCCCATTGCCGGCAACTTTGGATCGGACGACCGGATGACCATGGCGCGGGCCGTTCGCTCCCATGAGGTCGTGAATATTGCCGACCTGCGGCGGCTGGCGAAGCGTCGGCTTCCCCGCGTGGTATTCGACTACATCGATGGCGGCGCCGACGGGGAGATCACCCTCCGCGAAAACTGCCGGGCGTTCGAGGATGTCATCTTCCGGCCCCGCTGCGCCGTCGCGACTACCGGAACCGATTTGCGCGTCAGCGTGCTCGGGACGCAGCTGGATCTGCCCTTCCTGCTCGCGCCAGTCGGCAGCAGTCGCTTGTTCTACCCGCGGGGAGAGTCGGCGGCTGCGCGGGCCGCAGGCGACGCGGGCACGGGCTATGTCCTGTCGACGCTGTCGGGCAGCCGGGTCGACGAGGTCAGGGGGGCCTCGACTGGACCCGTGTGGTACCAGCTCTACCTGTTGGGCGGCCGGGAGGCCGCCGCCGCCGCGGTCGAGCGGGCGCGCGCGGCGGGCTGCACGGCGCTCGTGGTCACGATCGACACGCCGGTCGCCGGGCTCCGTGAGCGCGACGCCCGCAATGGCACGCGGGAGCTCCTGAGCCGCCAGCCGTTCACGATGCTGCCGCACGTCTGGCAGTTTCTCGCGCGCCCACGCTGGCTGGCGGGCTTCCTGGCCGACGGTGGCCTCATGGACTTCCCCAACGTCGTGCTGCCGGGCGGGAGGGCGATGCCCTACGCCGACGTTGGCGCCGCACTCGAACAGTCGGTGGTCTCCTGGTCCGACCTCCGGTGGATCCGAGAGCTCTGGAAAGGCCGCACTGTGATCAAGGGGATCCATACCGCCGAGGATGCGCGCCGGGCCGTCAACGAAGGCGCCGATGCGATCGTGGTCTCGAATCACGGCGGCCGGCAGCTCGATGGCGTGTCCGCCACCATCCGCGCGCTGCCCGAGGTGATCGCCGCGGTCGGCAGCCGCACGGAGGTGCTGCTCGATGGCGGCATCCGCCGCGGCGGGGACATCGTGAAGGCGCTGTGTCTCGGGGCCCGAGCGGTGTTGGTGGGCCGCGCCTATGCGTACGGCCTGGCAGCCGGCGGGGAGGCCGGCGTGGCGCGGGCCATTGCCATTCTGCGCGCCGACGTGGATCGAACACTCAAGCTGCTGGGCTGTGCCTCGATCTCCGAGCTCGATTCGTCATACGTCGAGGTGCCTGCCGCCTGGGGCGCGCGCGTCGAGCCGACCGCTCCGCGCGTCGGCCTCCCCTGAAAAACGCATGGATACTCTGGCGCTCCGTGCGCTGATCGCAGCGGCCCCACTCCTCGCAATCGGGGTTCTGCTGGCCGGCTTCGGGTGGCCGGCCCGGCGCGCCATGCCTGTCGGGTACCTCCTGGTGGTACTCGCCGGCGTCTTCGTCTGGGACATCGGCTGGCGTGATATCGCTGCGTCTTCCATGCAGGGGCTCATCATCGCCGCCGGGCTCCTCTACATCGTCTTCGGGGCGCTGCTGCTGCTCGCCACATTGACGGCGAGCGGCGCCATGGTGACGATCCGCGCCGGCTTCACCCGCATCAGCCCCGACCGGCGCGTCCTGGCAATCATCATCGGCTGGCTGTTCGGCAGCTTCATCGAAGGCGCGTCCGGCTTTGGAACCCCGGCGGCCATCGTCTCGCCGCTATTTGCTGGCGCTCGGCTCCTCGCCATGGCCGCCGTCATGGGCGGACTCGTCATTCAGAGCACGCCGGTCAGTTTCGGTGCGGTCGGAACGCCCATTCTGGTGGGCGTCGCCGGCGGCCTCGGCGGGAGTCCCGCCGTCGAGGCTCACCTCGCCATCCTCGGGATGTCGCTCCCCTCCTACCTGGCAGCAATCGGCGTACAGGTCGCAATCCTCCACGCGCTGGTTGGCACCCTGCTGCCGCTCTTCCTGGTCTGCATGCTGACCGGCTTCTTCGGCCGGAACCGCAACTTCCGGGAAGGGCTGGAGATCTGGCCGTTCGCACTCTTCTCGTCGCTCGCCATGACGATCCCGTATGTGCTCGTGGCGGTGTTTCTCGGCCCGGAATTTCCCTCGCTGCTCGGCGCGCTGATCGGCCTCGCCCTCGTGATGCTGGCTGCCCGACGCGGGCTGTTCATGCCACGCACGCCGTGGGATTTTTCGCCGCCGTCGTGCGTTAGAGAGCCAGACGCTCGAACGTCCAGAACACTTCGACGCTGCCGATCAGCGCCGACGGGGGTACGACGATCCGCCGCCGATAGCAGGATGGGTTGCCGAACTGAAGGTCGACCAGCAGAAACCTCCGTGAATGCGGTGTGGGATAAAATGCAGGCGGGCCGCGCGGTCTACTGGTCAGATCGCAGCAGGTGGAACTCGATGCACGCTCCGGCTTGCGCAGGTTGGCGTTGACCACGACCCGATCTCCGATCCCTTGTGCGTATTCCAGCCTGGTTCGGTGAACATGGCGTGCTGCACCTGGGCGGCAACCGCGATCCCGCCGGTCGCCGCCAGCACGGCCGCGCTCATCAGATTTCTCATGTGTAACGATACGCACCTCCCGCGCGTGCGGATGCAATACAAGATCAATCGCCAGTTCAAGCCGCCCGCTGCGGCGGTGCACTGCTTCCTTGCCGATCACGCCAAGACTCCCGTCGAGTCAGGACAGGGCATGGCACTTGCTCCGTGTATCCGATCGTGACTCATTACAGAGGAGGATTTGTGCTGCGATTGAAACAGAATATTCTCGGGACCGCCGCGTTCGCGGTGCTCGCGGTCGCGTTTGGCTGCTCGGGTCCTGCGAACTCCGACCGACCCACGGACACCACCAGTCAGCCGGCGAAAGCGACCAGCACAGCCGATCGTTCCGATGCCGGGAAAATTCTCGATAAGTGGCCCAACCGTCCGGTGCTTGCCGCCAGGCAGATGATGGCGCAGTATGGCGAGCCGCAGGAGGTCACTTCCGAGAAGCTGGTCTGGCACAACGAGGGACCCTACAAGCGCATCGTCGTGACGAAGTTGGAGATCCCTCACGACTTTCCCAAGCCGCACATGGATTACCTCGCGCATACGATTGACTACCGCGCCCCGGCGGACAAGGCCTCGGCGCTGGTGGACTTCGACGGGAGCGTCATCGTGGATCGGACTGCGGGCGAGATGACGGCGCGCTGCGACCTTGAAGGGCACAACATTCTCACCCTCAACCTTGCACACGACATCGTGACGGGAAAGACCGACGCCGCGCAGGCGCGCAAGTCCTTTGGCGAGTATGTGGTCCAGGACGCGCTCGGCAATTACCCGAAATACGTGACCGCGCTCCAGTTTCAACCGATGGCCTCCCCAGCCGATCCAGGATCGCCCATCATTCCGGGCTCGCCGAAACGTGCGGTGGACGGCGCCGTCGGTACGAGTGGCACCGATAACGCTGACGGAGAAGTGCTGGGCTTCGTCGGCGCGGTCGATGAAAACGAGATCCTGGCGGCCGCCGAGGTTGCCAAGAAGAAGGTGGGCTCTGAGGTCAAGGACTACGCGACGATGCTGCACAAGGCTCATGGTCAGCATCTCGCGGACACCATGAAGCTCGGTCAGAAAATTGGTGTCAGCCCGGTGGAGACGGCTGATGTGGACAAGCTCCGCGTCAAGGGGGCGGGGAACCTCGCATCTCTCATCAGCCTGGACGACGATAAGTTTGAGCGCGGCTATCTCGACGCGATGGTCAAGGGGCATACCGAAGTCATCGAGATGATCGACAACCAGCTGCTGAAGACGGCGAAGAACCCGGAGCTGCAGGCGCATCTCAAGGCCACGCGAGACGCAGTCACCATGCATCTCGAACAGGCGAAAAAACTGCAGTCAGATTCGCAGCGGTAAAGACATGGCGGGACAGTCATCCGGGAAACGTCCCGATGGCTGTCCCGAGGGAACGTACCGCCGAACGAAGTTTTGCCGGTCTCGATCGCCGACCCACGAGCTCCCCGTCCGCGGACCCCATACACGAAAGGAATTCATCCAGACGGGAATAACCTTGAGCCGCGGGAGTCTCGATAAGAAGGCTGCGCCTCATGTGCGGCGGCGCTGCAGCTCTAAGAGGGGTTGCCACAGCACGGGCGATGGCGAGCGCTTACGCGATTCCCACTGGTACACCACGGCCTTGCCCGCAGCGCCCACCAGTCGGGCTAATTCCGCTTGCGTGAGGCCGAGCCGCCGACGTAGCTGCCGTACGCACGCATCGTAATCGTCGGGAACGCTCGGCAACGGAAGCGGACATATCTGCTGGCCTCCAAACCGTCGGTAGTGTGTCGTGAGAAACCGTTCCCCGGCCGCTGGCGTGGCGTACCGGATGGGGCGGCCAAACACGGACCGCACACTGAATGTCGCGTCGAGCCGGCCCGTGCGAGCGGCCGCCTGCCGGGTGCGTACGTGCACGTGGAGTTCGCGCGCCAGTTGGTCGAGCGGTAACAATTCACACGCGTGGAAGCCATT
>JACDBQ010000053.1 GCA_013694845.1 Acidobacteriota bacterium | reverse complement strand
GGCAGCACCCGCGAGATCCTGTACAACGTGATCTCGGACGGCGCGTGCGTGCTGCTCCTCGCGCGGGGTGACGGTCCGAACCGGCTGCTCGCGGAGCGCCAGGTGACCAAGGGCTACTACTGGGACTGCGAGACACGCGGCAACGAGATCGTGGCCGCGTATTTTCCGACCGCCCGCACGATCGTCCAGGACACACTCGCAGCCGCCGGCCTGACCCCCGATGACATCGCCCTCGTCGTGCCGCACAACGTCTCGTATCGAAGCTGGGAGATCCTGCTGCAGCTGACCGGCCTAGCCCCGGACCGTCTCTACGCCGAGAACATCGGCCGGACGGCACACGTCATCAGCGGCGACAATTTCATCAACCTCTCGGACGCCGAGGCCCAGGGGCGGCTTCGCACTGGCGACCGCATACTGCTCTTCAACTTCGGCTTCGGCGCCAGCTGGGCGTGTCTGCTCATCGAGCACTGACCTGCATGTCTGCCGACGAGCTCGTCCTCATCACCGGCGGAACGGGCGCCATCGGGGTGCCGCTGGTCGAGGCGTTCGCCGGTCACGGCGCCACCGTGATCGTTCTCGCCCGTCACCCGGTGCACCATGCGCCGTCGGGTGTGCGCCTGATCGGCGGCGACATCATCGATCGCCACGCACTCGGCGTCGGCGACCATGCCCGGGAGATCCGGGACCAAGTCACAACGATTGTTCATGCGGCGGCGCTCACCCGGTTCGACGCGCCGCTCGAGGCGGCGCGAGCCGTCAACGTCGACGGGACTCGAAACGTCCTGTCGTTTGCCGACGGATGCCGCAAGCTGAAACGCATCTGCCTGCTCAGCACGATCTATGTGGCGGGCAGGCGAACCGGCAGGATCGCCGAAGCCGATCTGGATCACGAGCAGGGTTTCGTCAACGCCTACGAGCAGTCAAAGTACGAAACCGAACAGATGGTGCGCCAGGCCATGGCGACGCTCCCGATCGCGGTGTGCCGGCTCAGCACGGCCATCGGTGATTCGTCGACCGGCGCCCTTCACCGGCTGGGAGCGATCCATCACGCGATCCGCTTTCTGCACCATGGCCTCCTGCCGATGATCCCGGGTCGTCCCGACAGCCCGGTCGACCTGATCGCCACCGACTACGCGGTCGCCGCGATCCGACACGTGGCCGGGCGGGGTTTCGAGGCGGGCCGCACTATTCACATCTGCGCGGGACGCGAGACGCTCACCGAGAACGAGTTGCTCGATCTGGCGATCGAAGCGTTCCTGCGGTATCGTCCGGCATGGCGGAGGCGGGCGATCGAAAAGCCGGCCATCGTCGAGCTCGCGACCTTCGAGCTGTTCCGGCAGTCGGTCGAAGCGGTGGCGGACTCCACGCTCCGGAGCGCCGTCGCCGTGCTCGCCCCGTTCGCCCCGCAGCTCGCGTATCCGAAGATCTTCGACGATGAGCACTGTCGAACGCTGCTCGCGTCGTCGGGCATCGTAAGGCCACCGATTCGCGACACCCTGATGAACGTGGTGCGGCATCTGATCGAACATGATTGGGCCACCGGCCGGGGGGCCGGCGGCGGGGCCGCGGCGTGACGGCGCTGAGGGACGCACTGCTCGGGTTCGTGCGCGAGGATCTCCTGGCTGGACGGGACGTCGACCTCGATGCCGACACCTACCTGTTCGAGGAAGGGATGGTCGACTCGCTCGGTATCCTCAGGTTGATTGCCTTTCTCGAGCTGGAGATCGGGCGGCCGATCGAGGACCGGGAGGTGGTGATGGAGCACTTCCGAACGATCAGGACGATGGATGAACGATTCGGACCGGAGCATGGCGCTGGCGTTTGAACCCGGTGGTGGATCCGTGGAGATCGAGGAGATCGACCTCGATCCCACCGGGCAGATCCACTTTCAGGGATCAGCAGCGGCGCTTTACGCGCGTCTCGACGCGGTGCTCGAGCGATGGTCGTTCGCAGCCGGCGCCGAGGACCAGGCGGTGCCCTCGACGATCCAGCGTGAGGTGCTCGATCGGGCCGGTTACTTCGAGGCCTTCGCGGGTGTTGCGCTCCGGGCCGACCGGGATCCTGACAAGCCGGACGCGTTTCTTCCACCGGCGGCGTGCTACCACGTCTACGCGAAGCTGGCGGGGCAGCGGCTCTCCGGCCCGCGCAGCCTGGCGCTCGCGACGACCTGCGGGCGCGAGGAATCGCGTGCGGTTGACGACCCGGGACGGTTGCGGCGGTTCCGGATGCGTGAGCTGGTATTCCTCGGCGGGGCGGACTGGGTTGCGGCCGCCCGAGACGACTGGATGGGGCGAACCGTTGCCTTCGCCGGGCAGCTGGGGCTGTCGGGCTCGATCGCCGAGGCGACCGACACGTTCTTCGGACGCCCCGGGCGCGGGCGGCGGTTGATCCAGCAGATCAAGAAACTGAAGTATGAATTGAGGATGGATGCGGGCCGCGCGGGTGCGCTGGCCGTGGCGTCGTTCAACCTCCACGAGTCGTTCTTCACGAACCGGTTCGATATCGCAATGGCGGACGGCTCACCGGCTGCGTCCGGTTGTGTGGCGTTCGGCATCGAGCGGTGGACGCTCGCCTGCCTCGCGCAGCTCGGTGAAGACGGGCCCGCTGCTCTCAGGGGATTGATCGAACGTGCAGGGGGCCTCGGCGATGATCTTTGACGAGTATCTGACCCAAGCGGAGCTGCAGCGGTGGATCCTCGAGACCGATATCGCCTGGGGCCGGATCGAGCCGTCGCTGGCGCTGGCGCAGCCCGAGTTGCTCGACCAGGTCCGGGACGCCGCCCTGATCGAATCGTATTTCCCCGTGTACACGACCCGGATGATCCGCGCCCTATGGGACGATCTCGATGCCACGGCCGTGTTCTCCATTCAGCTGTACGAGTCCTACAAACACTTCTATGTGCTCAACCGGTACCTCGAGATCGTCAAGTACCGGCCGATTCCGGAGACGGAACTGGTGGAAATCCGCCGGCGACAGCTCGATGCGGCAATCGAGGACGGCGACGGCGAGCTGACGCGCTACATGGTCAGTGAGCACTTCGCGGCGTACTTTTTTCTGCGGCTGTCGCGTCAGGCGCGTGAGCCGGTGCTCGCCGAGATCGCGGCCTTCATCGCGAAAGACGAGTTCCGGCACACCCAGTTCGCGTTCGACCTGCTCGACCAGCGGATCAAGCGAGATGGGGCGAGGCGGGACGTGATCCTGCGGGCGGCGAGTGGGTTCAAGCACCTTGGCGCCGACGTGGTCGCGACGGTGCCGGTGTCGGAGAAGAACGATCTGCCGGCGATCCTGACGCTGAACCGGCGGATCCGCCGGCTGTGCGGCGTCAGCCTCGCCGAATTCGCCAGGGAAGGCATGCATGGCACTGTCTGAACGAGAAAGCTGGCTTCTGAACTTCTATCGCAACAGCGAGCTCCACGGTGCGCTGCTCATGGGCCGGCTCGCGAGGACGATGAGGGAAGACGATCTGCTGGTGGAGATGACCGCACACTGCGCGACCGAGGCGCGCCACGCCGCGATGCTGTCGCGAACAATTGCCTCGGCGGGTGCCAATCTCGACCCCACGATTCCGCCCATCCAGGAACACTACTCGGAGGCTGGGGGCGTACCCGGGACGCTGCTCGAGATCCTGGTGCTGTCTGAGACGCTCGAGCGCCGTGTCCGCGAGAGCTATCATCGACACCTGGTGCACGAGTCGCCGCATCCGGCCGCGGCTGAAACGATCGGGGCGATTGTCGCCGAGATGGAGGCGAAGCACTTCGCCGAGCACGCCGGCTGGATCGAGGGAGCCCTCGGCCGTCTGGATCCCGGAGCGGTCGACGCCGCGCGCCGCAAGTGGCAGGCGGTCGACGCCAACGTGGCCGCTCGACTGGAGCGTGGTCTCGACGAGCAATTCGGGAATCGCACGCCATGACGGCTTCTCTCGACCGGCGGATCATCTCGATCATCAGCCGCGCCGCCATGGTTCCGGAAGCGTCAGTCAGGCCCGAGACCCCCCTGCTGTCGCTCGGCATCGGCTCGCTGGAGCAGATCGAGTGCGTCTTCGCCGTGGAGGACGCGCTCAGAGTGGAGCTCGATGCGCCGGAGCTGTGGCAGGCCCGCACCGTGCAGGACGTGATCGACGCGGTGGCAAAGGTCGTCTCCAGCCGCGATCAGCCCCCGAGCGCATGAACGGCTCGTTCACGGCCGAGCATCAGCGCTTCCGGGTCGAGGTCCGTGACTTCGTGGAACGCGAGCTCCGGCCCCACGCCGAACACTGGGAGCGTGCCGGGAGGTTGCCTCGTCAGGCGGTCTCGAAGTGTGCGCGTCGCGGCTGGATGTCGCTCGGACCGTGGGAACAGGCGGTGGTCGCCGAGGAGTTGCCGCGCTGCGATTCGCTCGGGCTGGCGCTCAGCGTGTTCGTCCAGGCGAACCTCATCGCACCACTCATCGAGCAACTCGGAACGTCCGATCAGAAAAGTGCCTGGCTGGAACCGATCCGTCACGGTCGGGCGCTCGGAGCGCTCGCCGTGACCGAACCTGACGCAGGATCCGACTTCGCCGCGCTGCGCACGACCGGTCGTCGCACCGGCAGGCACATCGTGCTCGACGGGACCAAGACCTACGTCACCAACGCCACCGCGGCGGACCTGCTCATCGTCGCGGTCCGGACGGAGGGTGACGGGCTCGCCGGGTTGTCCCTGGTGCTGGTGCCGCGGACGACGCGTGGTGTCCGGGTGGAGGGGCTCGCGACTCTCGGCCTGTCCACGTCCGCCATGGGCCGCATCACCCTGAGCGGCTGCCGGGTACCGGCCGACCATATCCTGGGCCGCGCCGGTGCGGGATTCGGCTACATTCTCCGGGCACTCGATCGTGAACGCCTGCTCGGCGCCGTGGCGGCGGTCTCCTGGGCCGCCTTCGCGCTGGAACGGACCGTGACATGGGCGAAACATCGCCGCGCGTTCGGCCGCACGCTCGCGAAGATGCCGGTGGTCCGTCACCAGATCGCCGATGCCGCGATCGCACTCGAAGCCGCTCGGCAGTTGAACTATGCGACCCTGGCCACGTGGGCGACCGGCCGCGACGTCGCGAAAGAGATCGCGATGATCAAAGTCTTCAGCTACCAGGCGGCGCAGCAGGTGATCGAACGGTGTCTGCAACTGCACGGCGGCGCCGGTTATATGGCCGGCCACTGGACCAGCCGGTTCTACCGCGATGCGCGGGCGCTGACGATTGCGGCGGGGACGCCGGAAGTGATGAAGGAACTGATCGCCGTCCACCTCCGGTTATGACCGACCCCCTGACGCCTCGCTACTACAACCGCACCCGGCAGTCCGCGTCACTGCCCCTGGCGCTGTTGCGGCGAGGGCGGGTGCTCGCGCTGCCGCTCTACGCAGCGCTGCGCCGGAGTGATCTCGCTCGCGAAGGCTTCGATCACTCCGGCAGCTACCGGTTCGCCGACCATATCTACAGGGGAGAACCCTCCGGGCGGGGGGGCTTCGGCCGTTGGCTCGACGCGCGGTTGCTGGCGCTGCCCGCGGTGCGCTCGTTTCGCAGCCGCTTCCACGCATCGCGCGACCAGGTGACGTCATTTCTTCACGAGCGCGTCCGCACCCCGGGACCGCTCGACGTGCTGAGCGCGCCGTGCGGGATTCCGCGCGAGCTGGCCGACGGTTACCGGGCGTTTCTCGCGTCGGGGGGCACCGCGCGCCCCGATCTGCGGTTCCACGGGCTCGACCTCGACGCCGGTGCGCTCGAGGAGGCGAGGCGTTTTGCCGCTCAGCAGGGACTGGCTCCTTTGGCGACTCACCACGGTGACGTCTTCGACCAAGCGAGCTACCCAGGCCAGGTCGACTTCATCACTTGCACCGGTCTCGCCGAGTTCCTGGACGACGAACGGCTCGCCAGGCTGTACGAAATATTCTTCAATCGCCTGCGTCCCGGCGGTGTGTTGATCACGAGCGGGATGCGCGGACGTCCCGTGTCCGACTACCTGTTGCGGCTCGCGGAAATGACGATCCACAACCGGACCGCTCCCGATCTCGAGCGGCTGGCGCGACGATTGCCGTTCGCGCAGATCGCGACGCGGGTCGACGCCTCGGGGCTGCAGGCAATCCTGGTCGCGCGGCGATGAGCATCCGGCTGTTCCATCGTGACGCCCGGATCGTCCTGCCGAGAGGGGTGATCGACGGGGCGCACGTCTGGTTCGCCGCACACCGGAGGCCGGTCGCGTGGGCCGCCCTGTTCGCCCCGGCGCTGTTGCTCGTGGGCGTGACGTGCCAGCCCGATGGCGACGGGCTGCGTTTCGGCTCCGGCAACATCCGCTGGCGCCGCGGCCGCCTGGGAACGACGATCCGCCTGCGCCTGCCCCCCTGCTCGGAAAAAAAGGCGGTGCTGCTCGCGCGCGGCCTGCTCAAGGTGGCGCGATACGGCCGGCCGGCGGACGGTGCCAACTCGTGAGAACCTATGGGCCGGAGAACCCGGAACCCCGGAACCTTCTGATTGGAGTAGAGAGATGCCAAGCGTAAGTGAGACCGTCGAGATTGCTGCGGCTCCGTCGGCGGCGTTTGCCTATGTCGCGGATGCGCCCGCGCGCGCGACGATGTTCATCCCCGGGCTGAACCGGATCAGCAACGTCAGCGGTGAGCACGCGGCTGTCGATCAGTCGTGGGACTACGAGTTCAACTGGTTTGGCCTGGTCATCAGCGGCACTAGCCGCTGCACACGTTACGTCGAGCCGTCACTCTACCAGTTCAAGACGGTCACCGGGAATCCGAGCACCTGGACCTACCGGTTCGAGCCGAACCCAGGCGGCACCCGGCTCACGCTGGAAGTGGAGTACGAGCTGCCGCAGAGTCAGCTCGCCCGGTTCGCGGCCGCCGGGTCGCTCGAACAGATGAACCGCAATCGGGCGCGCGAGATCGTCGACAATCTCGCAGCACTGATCGAGCCCTGACCGTCTACCGCTGGAGGTTCGGGGCGAGGCGTTCGGCCCCTTTCCCGCCGCGCGCGTGGATCCGCTGGTCGCCTCCGCACGGAGTGGTAATTGCAGCATGCCTTCGGCTCACCTTCCCGGGATCCTCCGCAAGCGTTCGACGCTCCACGGCTTCGGCGTGTTCGCGCGTGAGGCCATCAACAAGAATCGCCGCATCATCGACTACGCGGGCGAGCTCATTCACAACTCGAAAAGCGGGCGGCGAGAGGCGCGGTACCTCAAACAGGGCTGTATCTGGGTCTTCCGGGTCAATCGCGCCTGGAGCCGGGATGCCGCCGTCGACGGCAACGTCGCGCGGTTCATCAACCACTCGTGCCGGCCCAACTGCTGGATTGAGATCGAGCCGAAAACCAGGACGATCTGGATTCGTGCCTCGCGCCTCATCACGCCCGGTGAAGAACTGACCTACGACTACTCGACGGTCGGTGATCACACCATTCAATGCTGCTGCCGTCCGGGATGCACGACGATGCTCTGAATACGGGATGCACGACGGTGCTCTAAATACGGGATGCACGACGGTGCTCTAAATAGACGAGCGCGGGCGGCCCGGGGGTATCATTCCGGCCAGAGGAGATCATCGATATGAATCGTGTTCATTTTGGGAGTGTGTTGGCGGTCGTGGCAGCGCTCGGCCTCGCGCCCTCCGTGTTTTCGCGAACCCAGCCGCCACCGGATCGCGAAGCCGTCAAACAGGCGGCGCTCGACTACGTCGAGGGGATCTACACCGTCAAGTCCGAACGCATAGAGCGCAGCGTGCACCCGAAGCTCGACAAGCGGGGGTTTTACAAGAAGGACGCCAGCACGCCCTATGCAGAGATGCCGATGACGTTCGACCAGCTGGTGAACCTGTCGAAAACCTGGAACAAGGAAGGGAAGCGGGATACATCCGTCAAGCACGTCGAGGTGCTCGACGTGCTCGACCAGACGGCGGTCGCGAAAGTCACGGCCGCCTGGGGTGTGGATTACATGCTGCTCGGCAAGTTCGACGGCAGCTGGAAGATCACCCAGATTCTCTGGCAGAGTGCGCCGCCCAAGCCCTGAGTCCGCCGCCGGCCCGGGGGCCGGGGCGCCTTATTCGAGCAGGTGCTTCAGCTCCCAGGCCGGGTCGTCCTTCAGCGCGCCGTATTCCTCGGCCGTGATCGACCGGTTCACATACTGACAGGACACGAGGAACATGCCGCGGCTTTCGCTCCAGTCCGCCCTGACCACGCGTGCCTGGATGACCCGGCCGGAGCTGGTGGTGAATTCCATTGGTTCTTCCGGCTTCGGGACCCGCGGCAGTTCCATCACCCGTCGAAAGCGCATGGCGCTGTGGTCGATGGGGTAACCGGACTCGTCCAGCGCCCGCACTTTCATATTCGGCACCCGGAGGCGCACTTCCACTGGCATCGTCGTCATATCAGGCTTCTATCCTAACCGCTCGGCGGGGGAACGGCTCCTGGTTCCGATCTCCCCCGCTTCCGGCGACGACCGCGTTATCATTGCGGCCTCTATGGGGCCTCGCACAGCTCGATGATCGGTCGCAGACTCTCGCATTACGACATCGTTGCCGAGATCAGCCGTGGTGGAATGGGTGTCGTCTACCGGGGGGTCGACGTGAACCTCGGGCGCGAGGTGGCGATCAAGATCCTGCCCGAGGATCTGCTCCATGACCCCGAACGGCGAGCGCGCCTGACTCAAGAGGCGCGCGCGGCCTCTTCCCTCGAGCATCCCCATATCGCGGTGATCCACGAAGTCGGTGAGGCCGAGGGGGTCATCTTCATCGCGATGGAGCTGATTCGAGGCGAACGGCTCAGTGACACCATCGGCCGCGGCCCCATTCACCAGGCCCGGGCCCTCACTCTGACCATCGAAATGGCCGAGGGTCTCGCGCGCGCGCACGAGATGGGAGTGATTCATCGCGACCTGAAGCCCGCCAACGTGATGATCACCGACGATGGGCATGTGAAGATCATCGATTTCGGGCTCGCCAAGCTGGTCGCGCACGTCAGCGCCGACGCCGCGACTGCCAGCATAGTTGGCCCGAAAACAGGCCCTGACATGGTCATGGGCACCGCCGCCTACATGTCCCCCGAGCAGGCGCGTGGCGCGCGGGTCGATCACCGCAGCGACGTGTTCGCGCTCGGCGTGACGATGTACGAGATGCTGTCCGCCCGCCCGGCATTTCAGGGGCAGTCGAGCCTCGACACGCTCCAGGCGATCCTGACCCAGCCAGTGCCGCCATTGTCGGCGGTCGCCGGCTCGCCGGCCGACGCGACGGCGGACCTGCAGCGGATCATCAGCAAATGCGCGGCGAAGGATCCCGAAGAACGCTACCAGGGCATGAAGGACCTGGTCGTGGATCTCCGCGCCGCGCGCCGCCGCTTCGAGTCTTCGCAGGAGGTCGCTCCGGTCACTGCGGTCACGAGGCCGCGGGTGTCGCGGCCTTTCGAATACAAGACGGCAGCCCGTGCCGGAGTGCTTCTGGTGGTCGTGGCTGGCGCGGCGGCTGCATGGTGGCTGGGTGGAGCGGACGGGCGCCCGGGCGTGACGCCCTCAGGGAAGCCGGCGGTGGCGGTCTTGTACTTCGAAAACAACACCGGTGACGCGTCGCTCGACTGGATGCGAACCGGCCTCACCGACATGCTGGTCACCGATCTCTCCCAATCGCCGGACTTCGAGGTGCTCGGCACGGACCGGCTCGTGCAGATCCTGCAGGACCTCAAGCGGGTCGACGATCGCGTGATCGCCTCGGATGTCGTTCAGGAGATCGCGCTGCGCGCGAAAGTCGACAATGTTCTGGTCGGCAGCTACGTGAAGGCGGGGGGCACGATCCGGATCAGCGCGCGGCTCCAGGACGCGCGCTCCGGACGGATTGTCAGCGCAGAGCGGGTCGAAGGGGCGGGAGACTCGGGCCTGTTCCGGCTGGTCGACGAGTTGACGCGCCGATTCAAGGCGTCCATGACGACGCTCGTCGGTGCCCGGGCCGGATCGCTGTTGACGGCGCCGGGTGCGAAGAACGACGCAGGACGCGATCGCGGTCTCACCGAGATCACGACCGCGTCGATCGAAGCCTATCGCTACTACGCCGAGGGACTGACGTTTCACGAACGGAGCCTCTCCGAGCAGGCGGTACCGCTGTTCGAGAAGGCGATCGAAATCGACCCGGACTTCGCGATGGCGCACGCGAAGCTGGCGGTCGTCACCGACAACCTGGGACTGCAGAACAAGCGCGACCTGCACGCGCAGAAGGCGCTGGAACGGATCGACCGGCTGACCACACGGGAGCGCTACTACATCGAGGGCTTCTACTACGGTCTGCGCCCCGAGACGCGTGCGCGCAGCATCGAGGCCTATACCAGAGGGCTCACGCTGCACCCTGAACACCAGGCCTCTCGCCACAATCTCGGGCTCCAGTTGATGACGCTCGAGCGATACGCCGAAGGAATTGTGCAGAACGAAGAGCTGCTGCGCCGGGGCACATCCACCGCGACCAGCTACGAGAACCTGGTGGAGATGCTCCTGGTTACCGGCAACACGTCGCGCGCGCACGCCGTCGCGACCGAGCTCCTCCGGCTGCAACCCGAGAGCCCGACTTCGCATCGAACGATCGGGTTGGTCCATATGGCGGCCGGCCGGCTTGATGAGGCGCATGTCGCGTTCGAGAGGGCGTCCGTGCTCAACCCGCTCGACGGCGCACCACGGCGCGGCAGGTTCTTCGTTTTTCTTCTGCAGGATCGGTGGGCTGAGGCCGCCGCCATCGAGGCCGAGCAGTTGAAGTCGTCGAACAGCTTCTTCCGCTACGTCGGACACATGGGTGCGGGACAGCGCGCCATGGCGCAGGGTCATGGCCGGCGTGCGCAGGAGTTGTGGGAGCGCGGAGTGGGGATCGAGGGCCTTGCGCCCCAACCTGTTGCTGCTGGCCGAAACCGGATCTCCACGATGCTGCTTCGGCAGGGGAACGTGACTGGGGCGGTCGCCCAGGCCGAGCTGGCGCTTCCAGCCGCGGCGAATCGCGACGTGGAATTCGAAACTCTCCAGGTCCTCTCCATGGCCCAGTCAGCCGCGGGGCGCGCCGTGGAAGCGGAGCGGACCCTGGCGCGGCTGGAATCCCGCGTCAAGGTCATGCCGGGCGACCGCGAGACGAGGCGGATCCACTGGACCCGGGGAGCGATTGCGCTGCACAAGGGGGACACCGGGCGGGCGGTCGCGGAGCTGAACAAAGCAGCCGGGATGCTGCCCCCACATGGTCTCCCGCTCGGGCCGCGGAACTCGCACATGGACCTGTGGCTGGACGCGGCGAGGGCGAACATGGAGGCCGGCAACGACGTCGAGGCGATTCGGCTCCTCGAGCGCATCCAGACGGCCTACGAGCGTACCTTCGGCATGGAGGCGTGGGCGAGGAGCTTTTTTCTGCTCGGGCAACTGTACGAGCGCCGTGGCGACCAGGAACGCGCGCAGCAGCAGTACACGCGCTTCGTCGAGCTCTGGGGCGGTGGCGATCTGCAGCGTGACTGGGTCAGCGAGGCGCAGAACAAGATCGGGCGCTGAGGTCCAGGCTTCGGCGGCAGGCGTCAGCCGCCGGCGCGCAGCGCGTCGGCTGCCAGCCCGAGCGACAGCGCGGCACACGCGGTCACGAGTGTGGCCGCGTGTCACGCGTGCCCTTGACCACACCGACGATCTCGCGGGGCGCCCGCGGCGCAGGGCAAAACGCAGAGCGCTCATGGTCTCCTCGCCGGCTACTCGGCCAGAGCGGTCATCGGCGAAATCCTGGCTGCACGCCGGGCGGGTGCGAGGGCGGCGGCCAGGGCCGCCGCGCTGATGATCCCCACGCTGACGGCCAGGGTGGCAAGATGAAGCGCTGGCACCTGGTAGAGGATCGCCTGCATCGCTCGACCGGCGATCCATGTACCGGCCACGCCGGCGGCTGTCCCCGCGGCCAGCAGCTTCAGGGCAACCGACACGAACTGCCTCACGACCTGCCCGGGTCGCGCACCGAGCGCCATGCGCAAACCGATCTCACGCCGGCGTTCGGCGACGGCGTAACTGAGGACCCCGTAGGTGCCCACCGCGGCCAGCAGCAACGCGATGGCCGCGA
>JACDBQ010000047.1 GCA_013694845.1 Acidobacteriota bacterium | reverse complement strand
GAAGTAGCGTCGGCGAAGCCGACGCTACTTCGTCCACCCCGCCTTGAAGGCTTCCCAGTCGCTCAGGAGCCCCGTGAGGGCTCGGCTCGGATCTCGTGGCGACAGGCGGGCGGCGCGCTCGGGGATGATCGCCTGGACGACCAGGCGGTCGAGATCGCCGCGCAGCATGCCGCCACGATCGTGGGACAGTGTGGCCCGGACCCAGCCGGCCATCGCGGCGCTCCACGCAGTGTCGAGGTCGCCGCTGCCCCGTGCCGCTGCAACAAGCCAGTAGCCGGCTGGCGCCGAGCCGGGATCCCGCCAGAGCTCGGCCGTCATCCGCTGAATGACGCTTACATAGATGGCTGGACGCTCGGCCATCGGCCTGGCCTGTGCCTGTCGATCGACCGACGTCGCCCACCAGTCCAGCACGCGCTCGTGGGCGCCAGGCCCCAGTGCCGAGGAAGCCTCGAGCACCGGCGCGAACATCTCGGCCGCGGCGCCAAACCGATCCTCGAGGAACAGTGTCTCGCCGAACCCGACGGTGAGCTCGAGCCGTTCGCGGGTGTCGAGCAGAGCGGGATCGACTTCCCGCAAGGCCTTCCGCGCATCCTCCAGCGACAATTCGGACGGTGACTTGCGGAATCGCTCGAGGTGAATCCGTCCAAGGAGGACCCGCGCCGAATTCGCGGTGGCGGGCTGCTGCATCGCCAGCCGCGCGGCCGACTCCGCCGATTCGAACTGCCCGGCGTTGTAAAGACGTCTTGATTCGTTGAGAGCGTCCTGCTGGCCAGGAAGATCCGCTGACAGGACGATCAGCAGGATGAGACTAACTGCAGACCCACGCACAATCGGGATGGTAGCACAGCCGCCGAATGACACTAACTAGCTGAATGCCAGTGACTTACCTGACCTCGCTCAAATTCCTGATGCTATAATCGCCACCGATGGTTGAGCCGACCGTCGTCCCGCGATCCGAGCACGCGCTCTCGCGGCGCGACATCGATCCGGACGCGCTGAAGGTTCTTTACCGGCTGCACGAGCACAATTACGTCGCGTACCTCGTCGGGGGCAGCGTTCGCGATCTTCTGCTCGATCGACGGCCGAAGGATTTCGACATCGGCACGTCGGCGCACCCTCACCAGGTCAAGAAGCTGTTCCGGAACTGCTGGATCATTGGCCGCCGCTTCCGCCTCGCCCACGTCAAGTTCGGATCCAAGACGATCGAAGTCGCGACCTTTCGCCGGCTCGTCGACGCGGCCGGCATCACTCCCGAAGTCGAGGCCGCGCTCGACATTCGCGGCGAGGAGCCGGCAGAAACGGGCATGCTGGCGGTCGCGGACGACACCGGAAACAGGCTCGAAGCCGAACCGCTGCCTCGTCCCCGACGCCGGGCCGAGGATCACCTGATTCAGCGCGACAATACCTATGGCACGCCGGAAGAGGACGCGTTCCGGCGGGATTTCACGGTCAACGCCCTGTTCTACGACATCGGCACGTTTTCCATCATCGACTACACCGGCGGCCTGAAGGACCTCGACGCCCGCCTGATCCGCTGCATCGGCGAACCAGAAGTACGGTTTCTCGAAGATCCCGTCCGCATGCTGCGCGCGGTCGTTCTTGCGGCTCGTCTCGAATTCACGATCGACGACGCGTCGCTGGATGCGATCGAGCATCACAAGCACGAGATCACGCGGAGTGCGGCGCCGCGACTGCTCGAGGAGTACTACAAGATCCTGCGGTCGGGACACTCCGCGGAGGCGTTCCGGCAGCTGTCCGGTACCGGCCTGCTACGGGAGATCACGCCCGAGCTCGAGGACGCACCGGACCCGTTCTGGCATGCGCTCGAGGCGATCGATCGCTACCGGGAGCAGTTCGCATCCGCGCCCGATTCCCTCACGAACGCCATCCTTGCCGGCACGTTGTTACACTCGATCGGCGTCCTCGGACGCAGGACCCGCTTCCATGCGGATGCGATGGAACGAAAGATCGACCTCGGGCTGTTGCCGATCGCCCGGCGTGATATCGAACGGCTGCAGCAGATCTTCTCGATGATTCCGCGGATCCTCGACATTCAGGCGCCGTTCCGCACCCAGCGGGCGCTGCTGCATCGGTCCTCGCTCGACGAAGCACTGACCTGGCTCGAGATTCACGGCGACCGGCCGGAGGTCGTCGCCCACTGGCGAGCGCTGCAGGGTCAACGGGCTTTGAACGAGCCGGCCGTCGAGGCCGCGCATGTCGCATCCGACGAGCCCTTCCGCAGGCGGCGGCGGCGTGGGCCGCGGCGGAACCCCGGCGCCTTTTAGAACGTGCGAGATGCGACGTGCGAGGTGCGACGTGCGAGGTGCGACGCTAGCGCCGCTAGCCTAGAACACGAGCCGCAGACCGACCCTGCTCGTCCTCGGCAAACCGATCGTGCGCAGCGGCGTCCGACCCACGTCCTGCTCATCGTCCAGAACGTTTTCCACCGCGCCAAACAGCTCGATCCTTCGCGTCACCATCAAGCCCGCTCGCGCGTCGGCGAGCGCCGAACGATCCAGGGCGAACTGGTTACGATCGTCGTCGAACTGCCGTCCGATGTAGCGCCACTCGCCAGACAGACGCAGCTTCCCGACCGTGCCTCGCCCGCCAAGCGCATGATGCGCGCGCGGGACCTGCGGGACGGCGAGCCCGCGCGGCGTTCCGCCGGCGAAATCGGATCGCGTGAACGAAGATGAACCGGTGAAGACGAAGAAACGCGACGCCTGGATTTCGACCTCGAGCTCCGCGCCCGCGGCGCGGAGACGGGCCGCATTCTGACGTTGCCTCAGGATGGTGGGCCCGCTCGAGGCCAGCGTCACGTTTACGATGGCATCGCTCACGCGGCTCCAGAACCCGAGGGCGCGCACCGCGATCCTCGGCTTGTGCCACGAGGCCCCGGCCTCGACTCCGCGCGCACTCTCCGGGCGCAGATCCGGATTCGCCTCGGTCAGAACGCTGCCGACGCGGAACGGACGATAAAGCTCGTTGAGCGTCGGGCCGCGATGGCCGCTCTGGAGGGCAAGCCGAAGGGTCAGCGCGTTGGTCGCGGCCCAGGCGGTCCACAGGCGAGGGCTGACGAACCAGTGGCGGTTACGCTGCGTGAACTGCGATTGCCAGAGCTCTCCTCGAATCCCGCCGCCGAAGCTGACGCGGCCTCTCTGTGTATTGGTCTGCAGAGAGACCGCGGCGTCCATCTGTTGCGGCGTAATCGTTGGAGAGGAGATCCGCGCACCGTCAGCGGTGAACACTGTCTCGGCAAGACGGGCGTCCACGAACTTGCCGGACACGGTGGCCGAGAGCGCGCGCGCTGTGGGCGCCCACTCCGCCCAGCCACCGAGGGCCGCTGCGGATACATCCTGCTCGCTTGTCTGCCGCTCGAAGGTGCGCTGGCTGGCGACGGCACTGAACGTCTGCTCATACCGCTGGGTGAGCGCGTAGCCGCGGACACTCCATCCCTGTGCGCTCGCCACGGATGCCGACACCTGGGATACGCGGGTGCCGTTCCGCTGGATCGGCGTGCCGTTCCCCCTCGATTCGCCGAAGTGCGATCCCCGGAGCAGCACGTGACCTGCGGTCATCGCCGGGACGTTCACCGCCGCGTGCGCGGATCCATGACGGGACGACGCAGGCACGTCGATCGATCCGCGGGATTCGGGCGCCGTGATCACGAAGCCATCGGTCGTGAAGGCCTCGGCGGCCCCGAACAGTGCCACCTCCGAGACCGAACCGCCGCCGAAGCCCGAGACACGGCCGGTCACATCGGAACCGCCTTCGACGAGCACGCGGGCGCCCGAGGTTTCGAGGCTGCGAAGCGTGACGACCCCGGCGAGGGCGTCCGCGCCATGGAGATCGCCGGCTGCCCCCCGGGCGACGGCTGCCTCGCGCAGCGCCACTACAGGGACGCGGTTCCAATAGATCCACCCGCCGACGGGATCGTTCAGCGGTACGCCGTCCGCCAGCACCAGCGCGCGACTCGATCCCGAGGCTGCAAGCCCTCGCAGCGTCACACCCTGTGTCGTAGGATTGGCCACCCGGGACGACGAACGCCGGAACAGGCTGAACCCCGGGACGGACCGGAGCGCATCGTCCAGCGTCGATGACGGGGTCGACGCAAGTTCGTCAGCACCAAGAACGGTGATGGCAGACGGAGTGATGAGGGATGGCGCGGTGCTGATGACGACGACGTTTTCTGAAAGACGCGGGCGCTGGACGTCGGCGACCTTCAGCGCCAGCGCGAGCAAGGCGGTCACGAGATCCATTACTTCTCGGCCGGCGCCGCCACGAAGCGATAGCCCACGCCGCGGACGGTCTGGAGGTGCCGGGGCGCCGCCGCGTCTTTTTCGATATAGCGGCGAAGCCGGACGATGAAGTTGTCGATCGCACGCGTGTCGGTGTCTTCGCGCAGCGACCACACGTCCTCGAGCATCGCCTTGCGGGAAACCGCCGTTCCCTCGTGTTCGACGAGATATCGCAGCAGGTTCGCCTCCATCAACGTGAGTGGAAATGCGCGCTTACCCACCCGAAGTTCCAGGGTCGCAAAATCGATGGTGCGACCGGCGAACGTGAACTGGTCGGTGTTGCGCCGGGTCCAGCCGCTGCGGCGAAGCAGGCTGTTGGCGCGTGCGATCAGGATCGCCAGCTCCGTCGGTTTGGGCAGGTAATCGTCGGCGCCGGCGGCAAACCCGTTGAGCACATCCTCGGGCCGGCCGCGCGCCGTCAGAATCAGCACCGGCACGAATTGCTTCGCGGCGCGCAGCTCCGACACGACCGTGAAGCCGTCCTTGCCCGGAAGCATCACGTCCAGCACGACCAGGTCGTACCCGTCCCCGGCGGAGTTGAGCAGCCGCTCCAGCGCGGTTTCGCCGCTATCCACCACGTCGGCGGAATACCCCTCGGCATCGAGGTTGAACTTGAGGCCGTCGGCGAGGTGCTGTTCGTCCTCCACGATCAGGATCCGCGCGGGGGCACTCATGCGGACTCGGACGGGCGCGGCAGCAGGAGGGTGAAGGTGCTGCCTCGTCCGGCACCCTCGCTTTCCGCGAAGGCCTTGCCCCCGTGCCGCCTGGCAACCGAGCGGACGATGAAGAGGCCGAGGCCGCTGCCCTTCGCCCGGACGGACAGGCCGTGGATCCGGTAGAACCGTCGGAAGACTCGCTTCAATTCGTTCGGAGAGATCCCGGCGCCGGTGTCGGCCACCTTCAGCGCGTACCGGGACCTGTCGGCGGTCTCCTCGAGCGTGACGGTGACCAGCGGATTTTGTCCCGAGTACTTGACCGCGTTGTCGATCAGGTTCCACACGGCCGCCTTCAGCTCGTCGGCGTCACCCATGACGAAGGCGGGACCGTTCGTGCGCAATTGAAAGGTCATGGACTGGTCCGGCAGATGGAACCGCGTGCGTGCCAGCGTGACGCACTCGGTCGCGAGCTCCACGAGGTCCACTTTCGCCTGCGCGATCCGCCGGAACGGTGACTGGGTGCTGCCGGCTCTCAGCACCTGCTCGATCGTGTGGAGCAGGCGGTCGCTGTCCTCCAGCATGATCCGGTAAAAGTCCTGCCGCTTCTGCTCGTCGAGCTCGCGTGTCTGGAGCGTCTGCAGGTACAGGCGAATCGAGGCCACCGGCGTTTTCAGTTCATGCGTCACCGCGTTGATGAACGAGTCGTGCTGCTCGTTGCGGCGGATCTCGCGGACCAGAAAGATGATGTTCAGCACCATCCCGGCGATGATGATCAGAAAAGAGACCAGCCCCAGCACCGCGAGCACGCCGCGCTGCCAGCTGATCACCACCCAGCCGACATTCAACGCCACGGCGATGGCGACGAGACAAATGCCGAAGACGGTGAAGAAGATGACGGATCGGCGCCGCCCGCGGATCATCCGTGAAGAATACAGGACGTACAGCACAACCGGCTGACCCTCTGAGGATCAGCCGGTTCAGGCTTCAGGCTTCAGGCTGAATTGCCCCATTCTGAATTGAGCCTTACTTCAGCATTCAGCATTCAGCCTTCAGATGTGTTTATGCGGCTTCTTCAGCCGGCAACGCCTGACGCAACTTCGCCACCTTCAGATCGCGGACGACGCCGATCGCATTGAAGAACTTCAGCGTGATCCAGGAGATGTCGACCTCGTACCAGGCAAGCCCGTGGCGAGCGGAGACGGGGTGCGCGTGGTGATTGTTGTGCCAGCCCTCGCCGAAGGTCAGAAGCGCCACCCACCAGCTGTTCCGCGAGTCATCGCGTGTCTGGAAGCGCCGTGACCCCCACATGTGCGTGGCCGAGTTCACCAGCCATGTGGCGTGGAGTCCGAACACGATCCGCAGGAAGACGCCCCAGAACACCATCCCCCAGCCGCCGACGGCCAGCAGGATCAAGCCGACCACGATGACGGGCACGAAGTGCCAGGTATTGAGCCAGCGGTAGAACGGGTCGGCGCCGAGGTCCGGCGCGTACTTCGCCATCACGACGGTGTTGTTGTGGTTGGAATCGCCGAAAAGAATCCACCCGGCGTGAGCCCAGAAGCCGCCGTCGTGCGGGGTGTGCGGATCCCCCTCGTGATCGGAATGCTGGTGATGCACGCGGTGGGTGGCAACCCAGAAAATCGGCCCGCCTTCGAGCGTCAGCGTGCCGCAGATCGCGAGGAAATACTCGAACCCCCTGGACGTCTTGTAGCCACGGTGCGTGTGCAGCCGGTGGTACCCCAGGCTGATGCCGAAGCCGACTGCCATCCAGTGCAGGGCGAGTGCGACGAAGAGATTCGTCCACGTGAAATAGAAAAACGCCGCGACCGCGCCGATATGAAACAGCCCCATGACGATCGCCGTGATGTAGTTCAGCGACGTGGGATTGTAGGGCAGTCGCTTGGATGTAAAGGTCGCAGTAGACACGAAGGCTCCTCGAAACAATGACGGACTACCTTCAAGGTAACAGGAGCCGGAGCGACCGTTTGTAAGACTTGTGTACTTCCGTTCGAAGGCCGGGTCAGCCGCACGTTTCTGGCGTCGATTTTACGTTTTCGCGACCTTTACGTCCCACACCACGCCCAGGGTTTTCAGCACCCTCAGGGTCATCCAGGACACGTCCACTTCCCACCACGCCAGGCCGTGCCGCGCCGAAACCGGGTGGGCGTGGTGGTTGTTGTGCCACCCCTCGCCAAACGTAAGGATGGCCACCCACCAGCTGTTCTTCGAGTCGTCCCGGGTGTCGAAGCGGCGCGTGCCCCACATGTGCGTCGCCGAATTGACGAGCCAGGTGAAATGCAGCCCCATCACGATGCGCAGACACATCCCCCAGGCGGCCAGGGCCCAGCCATCCAGTGCGATCATCAGCAAGCCGACAACCGTCATCGGCACCCAGTGCCAGTTCGTCAGCCACCGGTAAAACGGGTCGCCGGCCAGGTCGGGCGCGTACTTCGACTCGATCGGGTCCGCGTTGTGAGGGCGGTGGCCGAACAACACCCACCCCACGTGCGCCCAGAAGCCGCCGTCTCGCGGGGTGTGCGGGTCGCCGTCCTTGTCGGAGTGCTGATGGTGCACCCGATGCGTCGCGATCCAGAAGATCGGCCCGCCTTCGAGAGCGAACGACCCGCACAGGGCAAGGAAGTACTCGAACCCCTTGGACGTCTTGAACCCTCGGTGCGTGAGCAGGCGGTGATAGCCGATGCTGATGCCGAGCCCGACCACGACCCAGTGCAGGAGCAGCAGGACGGCCAGGTTCCGCCAGGAGAAATGAAAGAGCGCCCCGAACGCAATCACGTGGAGCGCGGCCATGATCGCGGCCGGAATTCCGTTGAGCGCCGAAAGTGAGTAGTTCGTCGTGGTGCGCAGAACGCTAGCCGTTCCGCTGCTCGAACGCACGCATGAAGTTCACGAGCGCGTCGACGCCGGGCTCGGGGAAGGCGTTATAGATGGACGCGCGCATGCCGCCAACCGACCGGTGCCCCTTGAGCCCGTCGAGACCCGCGGCTGTCGCCTCTTTCGCGAAGACCTTTTCGAGCGCCTCGCTCGGCAGCCGGAACGTCACGTTCATTCTCGAGCGGCTCCCCGGTTGCGCGTGTGCTTTGTAGAAGCCCGTTCGATCGATCTCTGCGTACAGTTTGTCCGCCTTCCGCGTGTTCACGGCGTCGATCGCTGGAAGCCCCCCCTGCTTCAGAAGCCATCTCAGGACCAGCCTCATCACATAGATCGTGAAGACGGGCGGCGTATTGTAGAGCGACTTGTTCTCCACGTGCACCGGGTACTGCAGCATCGTCGGAATCGATGAGGGCGTTCGCTTCAGCAGATCGTCACGGACGATGACGAGCGTCACGCCCGCGGGTGCCAGATTCTTCTGCGCGCCGGCGTAGATCAGGGCGAACTTCGAGACGTCGATGGGACCGCTGAACATGTCCGAGGAGGTGTCCGCGACGAGCGGCACGCCACCAACCTCGGGCACGTATCCGAACTCGGTCCCGAAGATCGTGTTGTTGGTCGTGTAGTGAACGTAGGCAGAGCCGGGGTCGAGCGTCAGCTCCTCCTGGCGCGGCACGCGCGAGAAGTTGTCCGCCTCGGTCGTCGCCGCGATCTTCACGGCGCCGACCCGCTTGGCCTCCTTTACGGCCTTCTGCGACCAGGCGCCCGTGACGACGTAATCCGCGGTCCCGCCTGTGGGCAGGAGGTTCATCGGCACCATCGAAAACTGCAGGCTGGCCCCACCCTGCAGGAACAGGACGTGGTAGCCCTCCGGTATGCCGGCGAGCTGACGGATGTCAGCTTCGGCGCCCTCGATGATCTCGTCGAAGGGCTTCGAACGGTGGCTGATCTCGAGGATCGACATGCCGACGCCCGGCATGGAGGTCAGGTTCTCACGAGCCTCTTCGAGGACCTCGAGCGGCAGGACCGCGGGGCCCGCCGAGAAATTGAAGATACGGTTCGTCGTCACAGCGTCACCACCTGGAGATCCAGAACGTCCTGATTCCTCTTGATCTGATCGCATACATTATCGGCGGGGGCACCGTCCAGGTTGATGCGAGCGACAGCCGCTTCCGCCCCTTCAAAGACGATGTTCTCGGTTTCCTGCACGTTGAGATCCGCCTCACGCAGGTGATCGAATACGTGGGCGAGCACACCAGGGCGGTCCCGATGACGGACGACGAGCATGTGCGTCGCGGGCGTGCGCTTCGCGAGGTTGACGACGTTCGGCACCCGGCCGGTTTCCTTGTAGGTCCGGACGATTCGCACCGTTTCCGCCGCAATCGCCTCCTGCGCCTGGTCGGTCGATGCGCCGATGTGGTGCGTGCCGTACACCCCGGGGAGAGCGATCAGCTCATCGCTGAAATCGCCCACCGCCGTGGTCGGCTCACTGCCGAAGACGTCCAGACCGACGCGGATCTGCTTCTCTTTCACCGCGGCCGCAAGCGCCGCGTGATCGACGACCTCGCCGCGGGCAGTGTTGATGAACATCGATCCGGGCTTCATGCGGGCGATGAGATCCGCGTTGACGAAGCCCCTGGTGTCGGGGCCGAGCGCAACATGAACGCTGAGGATGTCGGCTTTCTCGGCGACGTCCCCGGGTGTGGGGGCCAGCTCGATCTTGACCGACCGCGCCGCGGACTCGATGCCCAGGTCGCGCGCTTCCTGGTCCGACAACCCACCCTCCTGGCCGGCGTAGCGACGGCTCCAGAGAACAACGTTCAATCCGAACCCGGCGGCACGGCGGATCATCTCCTGCCCGATGCTGCCGATGCCAAGGAGTCCGAGCGTCTTTCCGTAAAGGCCCTGGGCCTTCGAATATTCCTTCTTGTTCCACTTGCCCGCGCGGAGCTCGGCGACGTTGTCGGGCACCCGGCGGTCGAGTGAGAGCATCAGGGCGAAGGCGAGCTCGGCCACGGCGATCGCGTTCTTGCCGGGACAATTGGACACGTAGATCCCGCGCGTGGACGCGCCCGTGACATCGATCGTGTTGTAGCCCGCGCCGGCGCGCACGATCAGCGACAAGCGTCCGGCATCGAGCATCGGCGTCGTGACCTTCGTACTGCGAACCACGAGCACGTCGGCGCCGGAGGAGCGGATGGCCTCGGTGAGCGAGTCGTCCTTGAGGTCCGGGTCGTTGAGCACCTCGCAGCCGGCGGCTATGAGGCCATCGATCCCGCTCTTCTCGAATTTGTCAGCGACGAGAACTCTCATGATCGCGCCTGATTCATATCGCGTGAATGAGCAGGCCGTCGCGAAGCTTCGGCTCGAACCAGGTGGACTTTGGCGGCATGATCCCCCCGGCGTCAGAGATCGCCATCAGGTCGTCGAGCGTCACGGGGAACATCGAAAACGCGATCGCGGCCTTTCCGGAATCCACCGCCGCCTCCAACGCCGTCGTACCGCGCGCGCCGCCGATGAAATCGATCCGCTTGTCACTGCGCACGTCACCGATGCCGAGCAACCCCTCGAGCACGGTGCGCTGCAGAAGAGCGACGTCGAGGAAGCTCGCGCGTGACGCGTCCGGCTTCATCGCCCCGCTGAAATCCAGCGCGTACCACTTCCCGGCCAGATACATGCGGACATCACCCTTGGCTCGAGGCGCGGCATCGCCGTCCGACACGGGCACGACTTCGCCAAGCTGTTGCAGAAACTGCTCTGGTGATCGGCCTGCGAGGTCTTTCACCGTGCGGTTGTAGGGCAACACCTGCATCTGGTTGTCGGGAAACGCGACGGCGATGAACGTGCCCGCGTCCGCCGAGCTGCCGGCAAGCTGTCGGAGCTCGGTTCTGGCGCGTGCGGCGCTCGCCGCCCGGTGGTGCCCGTCGGCAATATACAGAGCCGGAATTTGCTCGAACTCGGCAACCAGCGCGCGCGCCTGCTCCGTGCCGGCTCGCCAGACGGTGTGATGCACCCCATCGTCTGCCGTGAAGTCATACAGCGGTTGCCCAGCCGTAACTTGCCGCTCGACCGCGTCGACCGCGGGGACCGCCTTGTAGGTCAGAAACACGACCCCTGTCTGGGCCCGGAGCTCGACGATGTGACGGGTGCGGTCATCCTCCTTGTCGCGCCGGGTGCGCTCGTGCTTCTTGATCAAGTCTGACTCGTACTCGTCGATCGAGAAACAGCCCGCGAGGCCCGTCTGCTCGTGAGCTCCCATCCGCAGGCGGTAGAGATACAGCGATGGGGATTCGTCCACGACCAGCGGGGCGCTCGCGCGGAGCAACTCGAAGTTCGCCCGGGCTTTGACGTATACCTGCCGGGAGTACGGATCGGTATCTTCCGGGAGATCTATTTCCGAGCGGGTCACATGCAGAAAACTGAGCGGGTTACCCGAGGCGAGCTGCCGCGCCTCCTCGGTGCTGACAACGTCATACGGCACCGACGACACAGCAGGCGCGCTGGCGGGAACGGGCCGCAACGCGCGAAAAGAGTGAATCGACGCCATAGGACATTCTAGTTCAACGGGTTCGGGCTCCGGCGCTTGCCGGCGCTACTGAACGGCGCGAACTGCGTCTGGTCCGGGGCGGGCGGACTCGGCGAGCGCGGTAGCCATCCGACCGCGGACGTCATCGAGTTGCCGACGGAATGTCGCAAGGTGGACGCCGGCGATCGGCTCGCCTGGCGGAAGCTTGCCATGCTCGATCCGCGGGTTCACGAACACACCATTCTTGCGGAGACGGTAATCAAGGTGCGGACCGGTCGCGGTCCCGGTCGAACCAACGAGGCCGACTACCTCTCCCTGCGCGACCCGCGCACCGGCGCGAATGCCCTTCCCGAAGCGTGACAAGTGCAGGTAGTAACTCTCGTACCCGCCGGCATGACGGACGCGCACCTGATTGCCGCCGCCTCCCGCCCGAGCCGCGGAGACTATGGCGCCAGCCGCCACCGACACCACAGCCGACCCCTGCGGCGCACCGTAATCAACACCGAGATGTGCGCGGTAGTCGCCGTGCACGGGATGCTTCCGCCGCATCGAGAACCCGGATGTGATTCGGGGCTCGAACCGGAGCGGGCTCTTCAGAAAAAACCGCCGCAGCGAGCGGCCGTTCTCATCATAGTAGGCAGACTTCCCGGTTGCGGGATCGGTCCATCGGAACGCCTGGTGCTCGCGGCCATCCGCGACGAGCCGCGCGCCGAGAATGGCGCCGTAGCCCGCGAACTCACCGGCGTGGGTCGACTTCTCGAAAACCACTTCGAACCCATCACCCGGTTGCAGATCACTGTTGAAATCGATGCTCCCGTTGAAGATTTCCGCGAGCGACAGCGCCAGTTGGATCTTCTCGCCCACAGCGTCGAGCGCACCGATGAGCGAGCTGGTTCGGCCGTTGATTTCGCCTCGCACGGCCGTCACGATCGTCTCCTTCTCAATCGGGACGACCGCCGCCTGCAATTGCCCGGGACGCTTGTGATCCGGATTGAAGATCCGCAGGAAATTGTCAGCGTCGATCTGGTACTCGAATTCGCGGAGGACGCCGTCGAAGGAGCGGACCAGCCGGTAGGGCCGCTGTGCGCGCAAGCTGCGCGGATTGAAGACGCCGGCAGCCGACTTCACAGCCGCATCCACCAGGCCAACCGCGAGCTCGTGCTGACGCAACAGGCTCTCGAGGGTGGCGTTGCGTGGCACCAGGGCGGTGATGGTCTCGACCTCGGCTGGCAGCAGAAGGTCTCGCCCGACTTTCTGACTCGGTGTTTCGGTCGCACAGCCGGTTGTGACGGCGGCCGCAAACCCAATCAGAACAATAAATTGCCGGCTCATCAGAAGCCGGCAGTTTACGCTAGAAATACGGTTGTGGCAACCGTGAAAACGGCCTACCTAGCGGCCATCACCCAGACACCCCAATCACCGGTTTTTCTGCTGTGGTACGCCACGTTGCGGCCGTCTGGAGACCAAGTGAACTCCTCAGCCGTGGGATCGGTCAGGATCCTCGTCATCGACCCGTCGGACAAGTCGAGCATCCATGCACCGTCTTTGTACACCTGGAAGATGACGCGCCGGCCGTCGGGCGAGACCGCTGGGGTGCGGAGGAGACGGCCCTTCTTTGGTGACGTGAAGACCCGCTCGCTGCCGGAGTCGAGAGAGCGAATGATCAGGCGATCCTCGTGGCTGTAGGCGATCCGCCTGCCATCCGCGAACCACGCGGCTCCCCACGGCTGGCCCACCCGGTGCGAAGTGAGGCGGGTCGTGTCGCCCGACGCCAGATCCACGCTCCACAGGTTCCAGACGCGCGGGCGGCCGGGTTCGGCGCGAACGTAGGCCAGACGACGTCCGTCCGGCGACCAGCTCGGGACCGCGGCGAAGCCCTGGCCCGTGACCCGCCGCACGTCGCCCCCGCTGGCGTCGGCGAGATACACGGCGCGCTCACCCTCACGATCCGAATCGAACGCGATCATTCGTCCGTCAGGCGACGGACGCGCGTGAAAATTCTGCGCGTTGTCGTTGACGATGCTCGTCACCCGGAGCACGCCGCCTGTCCCATCGGTGTCGGCTCGCATGATGGCACTGCTGTCCCCACTGCGGCCCGAGTGATAGAACATGGCCGAGCCGGTGCTCGCGAACGCGGGCGAGAACGCGACCTGACCGCTGAGTTGGGCAGGATGCGGATCCGCCCGATCTTCGGTGGACGGCATGGTGCGCTCAGCAGCCGGGACCGCCGCAGGCGAATTCGAGGCAGGTGTCCGGGGGGTGGGCACTTGAGCGACGGGCGCAGGCCCGGTCGTGACCTCCTTACGCTGCTCGATGCTGGCCTCGGTCCCCTCGATCGTGCTCGCTCCGCCAGCCATCGATCGGGCGACTGGCTCTCGCGCCGGTGCCTGGGTGGTGACACTCCCCGACACGGGCGCTGACGGCTCCTGTGAACGCTCTGCGTTCCACACCGCCGGAATCAGTCCGACCGCCAGCAGGGCCGGGATGGCAAGCACGGCGAAGAGGCGGCGACGACGACGCGGATCGTCCTGACGGACCAGGGTCAGGGTGCGTTCATCTCTGATCAGGCTGGTGCTGGTACTCGCGTCCACCGTCGTGCTGGCGACCGCCATCACCACCGAATCCTCGACAAACGGTCGTTCGACAAACGGTCGAGCGAAGACCTGCTTTCCAGAGGCACGCGCTCGTATGGCGTCCTGCAGCACCGGCCAGACGGCCTGGATCACCACCTCGTCGTCGAGTCCAGCAGCGTGCGCGTAGCGCACGAGCTGGGTCCGACCGTAGTGCCCGTCCGGCCAATTGACGAAGTAGCCCCATTCGAGCTCCCGCAGCAGCGAAATGGGGATCCGGCTGCGGTCGGAAATGTCCGACAAGGTCAGGCCGGTGGCGCGCCTCGCGCGCCGCACGTCCGAAATCGTCAGTTCGGTGTCGCCGGCCTCCGTCGCGCCGGCATCTGCTTGAAGAGCGACCACGCCTTCCGCGCGGCTGACCGCCTCCGACCAGCTCTCACAAAGCGCTCGGACGGACGCCGCGCGATCCGGAGCCGCGAATCGCTCGAGCGCCCGGGCGAACTCGTCGAGCGACGTGTAGGCCGGAAGATCGAGTGTGCCGAGCGCACGGGCGATGACCAGGCGGAGCGCACCAGCCGGGCGCAAGTGGGACGGTGCGTCGAACCCGGGGAGCATCGCGTCGAGCAGGCGCGCGGCGCGCTCAACGCTCCGACCCGCGGCGACTGGGCCCTCGATGCCCAGTGCGCCGTCGCTCGAGAACCGTACGACATTCGCCGATGGTATTCCGGGCAGGTCACCCCGCTCCGCGCGCAGCGTCAGGTCGTGTGCAACGACGACTGCGTCAGGAGGCTGGAGTGGTATGCCGGTGGCTGAGAGATCAGCTAGCGAGATGGTGCAAACAGGCGTGCGCATTGCCCATGGTGATTGCTACTTCCCTGCCATCTGGAACTGGGAAGATTCCGGTGCATTTCAGCCAAAGCGCGCCACAGTTGAGCACTGTAGAGGGCAGCCGGTCCGCAGACTTACACGGCTGTTCAATACGCCGCATCCAATCGTCGCCCCGTTGTTACCGTTTGATGGAGATCTGAAGGAGCTTGCGGAACCGCACGGGCGATCCGTCCAGGGTCGCGGGCTGATACTTCCAGTCCCGCGCGGCATTCAGCAAGGTCGCGTCATACATCGGGTGGACCCGCGAACGCAGTGCCAGCGCAACGACCCTGCCCTGCTCGTCGATGGTGATGTCCAGCACACCCTGCGATCTCGTCATCCCACTGATTGCGGCCGGCATCGATGGAACGTCCTGGCGGATGATGACGGGAGGGACGACGCTTTTGTCGTCGGATGTGTACAGGCGCGGCGCTGCCAGGCGCGGCGCTGCCGGCGCGGCGGGTGTGGCGGCCGGCGGCGGACTTGGCGGTTCCGGCTCCTTGACCGGTGGTGGCGCCGCAGCTGCGGCCGCGAGCTCGACGAAGCCCGCCGCAAGCATCCGCATGTCCTGCATTCGTCCATTCATCTGCGGATCATCGAGCAGCGCCACCAGCTCACGGAAGCGGCCCGCCGCCTCCACGTAGTTCCTGCGATCGTAGGCAGTCTTGGCTTCGGCGTAGCGCGCCGAGGCGAGGTCGGGCAGCAGGCGCTGTCGCACACCGGCGAACGTGGTGCGAACACGGGGGGACGCTTCGGCTGCGCCGGGCTGATAGAAAGGATCGACCCGCACGACGGCCCCGATGGCCGCTTCCGCTTCCTGTCCGCGGCCGAGCGCGAGCAGGCAGAGCGAACGGTATTGCTCGATCGCCTTCCGCTCCGCCGGCAGCGTGTCCTCGGACGGGACGAGCCCGTTCAACACGACCAGCGCCTCGTCGTAGCGCGCCGAGGCATACAGCTCCCGGGCCGCGTTGATCGAGCCCGCATGACGTCCTGGTGCACTTCCGTCCGGGGCGAACGCGGGGCCCTGGCCGTCGACGCGGGCCGCCCCCAGCATCAACATCGTTGCGATGACAAGGTATTTCATTGCTTCATCTCCACGCTGATCCGGACGGGGGCGCCCGCGGTGACGGAAACGGCATGCCGTTTCTCGCCGAACTGCGGATGCCGGAAAACGATCTCGTGCGCGCCAATCGGCACCGACAGATTGCCGATCGGGGTCTCACCCACCGCCTGTCCGTCGAGGAACACCTCGGCCCAGGGCGTGGCGTTGAGATTCACGACACCGCGCGGGATCTCGAGCGCCACGTTCGTCACCTTGCCGGCCGCAATGTTCACGGTTCGCGTCACCCGGTAGGCCAGCGCCGCGTTGACGAACTCGAGCTCGTGAGCACCCGAGGCGAGCATCAGACGATCGGCGTCCGTCGTCCCCAGAAGTTGCCCCTTCTCCAGGATCTCCATGGCGAACGGCATCCTGGTGACGATCCAGCCGGCGAGAGTCGCGCCTGGCGCAGGTTCGGTGCGCGGCGCGACCACCGCCACGGCCGCCGCTGGCGGGGCCAGCAGGCTTTCGGGCACCGGCGTTTCGGCGAACTCCAGGTACTGGGACACGTCAGCACCGGCGGTCAGCGTCACGGGAATCACCCGCGGCACGCCGCGGCGAAGCTCGAGAATGTGCGCTCCCGCGGCCAGCGTGATGCGCGCCGGGGTCACACCGCGCTCGACGCCGTCGACGAACACCGGAACGCCCGCCGGATTCGACTGCACCGACAACGTCGCGAGGGCGGGGGGTACCCCCCCCGCGAGCACCCGGTAACCGGCGATACCCCCTGACGCAACAATCGCGAGGGCAGCCGCAGCGACGATCAATCTGCGGCGATGACTTGGCTTCAGCGGAGCGGGGAGGCTGACCTGGGGCGCGCTGAACGGCGCGGCCGGATCGAACAGCGGGGCCACCTCCTCGTTACCGGTGCCATCGCGGAGAGGCGCCAGCAATGAGTCCGGCAGCGGATCACTCAGTAGTTCCGAGAGCTCTCGAATCGGCAGTGGCGCCGACGCCGCTGGCGGATCCTCCGCCGTGGGTGCCGAGACAGGCGCCAGCGGTCCGTCGAACGGCCGCATGACTTCGAGCGGACGCGGCGCCGGTGCGGACGCTGGCGGGGGGGCCAGGAGAGCCGTCGCGTATCCCGACAGAAAGGTCTCGAGGGCAACCGGCGCCGCCACGTAGGTCGAGCCGTCCGCGGTGATCTCGTCCAGCGCCATCATGGCTTCGGGCGCGGAGCCGAACGCACGGCGCACGTCCAGCTGCAATGCGCGGGCGAGCCAGGATCGCAGCGGCGCCGACAGGGGCTGCTCCACCCCGAGCGCGGAGCGCTCGCGTGCGCCGTTCAGCAGGTCCGCCGCACCACCCGGGAACTCGTCGCCCCGCAGGGGCCGACCGAGCACGAGCGACAACGCGACCACCCCGATGCCGGTGACATCACCCCGTTGATCGAAGCGGGGAATGCCGGCACTGGGCGGCATCGCCACCCGGAACTCGTGCCAGAGCCGCTCGCGTCCGAACTGCATCTGCTCGACCGCCGCGCCGCAGACGTGTTCGGCGACCACCAGCCGGCCCTGCGGGGTGATGATCAGGCGTTCCAGCGACACCAGCCCGTGAGCGGCGTCCCGCGCGTTCTCATGCAGCAGGGCCAGCGCCGGCACGAGTTGCCGCACCAGGCAGAGGGCCGCATTGATATCGAGATGCAGGTGGTGTTCTTCCGCCACCCGCATGATGTCGGACAGACGCGTGCCCTCGATATGGTCGGAGACGACCGAGAGCGCCGTGGCGTGCGCGGCCGCCCGGTCGACCCGGCGAACGCGTGCGTAAGCACCGTGGCGGAAGTTCGCCAGCCGCGCAACCCGCTCGCGCAACGCGAACTCGAACGAGGGCACCGCGGTGAGCGCAGGATTGATCCGGAGGACCTGTACGAGGTCGCCGGTGGTTGCGTCGGTCGAGACGACGCGATCCCCGATCCCATCTGAGAAGAGCGGGGACTCGGGTCGTTCGGGACAAATAAGGGTTGCTGCCATGGCTGTCTCAACTTGTGCAACGGCGGGACCACGCCAACCTCGTGAAATTGCGTGAAAAACCGTGAGCGACGCTCCCGCCTCTCTTACAGAACCGTTCGGCGGCTGACGAATCTGTAAGCGACGCTGGAGTATCATTCCGGCCTGTCATTTTTGCAGGTGGTTTCCCGGAGGGTCCAATGAGTTTTGCGTTTTGGCACCGGCCGCTCGTCGCGGGCGCCGCCCTTCTCGCTACGGTGGCGTTCGCGCCGCTGGCCGCGCAGCAAGCACAGGAAAGAGTCGATTACGACGCGATCTACAAGGTCAAGGACGAGGGCTTCTCGCGTTCGCAGATCATGAACACCATGAGCTGGCTGACCGACGTCTACGGTCCCCGGCTCACGAACTCCCCGGGGGTTCGAAATCCGGTGAATGGGCGGTCAAGGAGATGACGTCCTTGGGGCTGGCCGGCGTCAAGCTCGAGCCGTGGGTCACCCCGACGGGTTCGTTCGGACGCGGCTGGTCGAACGACAAGTTCTATCTGCAGGCGATGACTCCCGGCGGCAGCTTTCCGATCATCGGGATGTCCACGGCGTGGACGGCGGGCACCAACGGTCCCGTTTCCGGCGACGCGGTCCTGGCGGTCATCGAGACGCCCGAGGATCTGGCAAAGTTCAAGGGACAGTTGAAAGGGAAGTTCGTCCTGACCTCCGCAATGCGCGAGGTGCCCGCACTCTGGACTGCGCCATCTCAGCGCTACACCGACGAACAGCTCACGGCGTTGCAGCGGGACACCGACTCGACGCCGCGCGGTGGAAGGGGCGGCGGTCGCGCCGGCGGGCCCGGCCGTGCGGATGGTGCGGGCGGCCGCGGTGGCGCGCCGAATTTTGCCGCCCAGCGCGCGCAGTTCTTCGAGGACGAAGGCGTGCTAGGCCTGATCAGCGCCGGCCGTGGTGATGGTGGAGCGATTTTCCTCGGTGGCGCCACCGCCAACCGGCAGCCAGCCGTCACGGATCCCGGGTTGCCTCAGGTCGTGATCGCCATCGAGCACTACGGCCGGATGGTACGGACGCTCGAGAAGAACATGCCGGTGAAGATCGAGGCCGACATCAAGAACAGCTTCCACGATGACACCTCCTCCTTCAACGTTGTCGGCGAGATCCCCGGCAGCGACAAGGCGGACGAGGTCGTGATGCTCGGAGCGCACTTCGATTCATGGCACGGAGCCACCGGCGCAATCGATAACGCCGCCGGATCCGCCGTGATGATGGAAGCCATGCGGATCCTGAAACAGAGCGGCGTGAAGCTTCGGAGAACGGTGCGGATCGGCCTCTGGGGCGGCGAAGAGCAGGGCTCCTGGGTTCCCGCGCTTACGTCACCGAGCACTTCGCGGATCGCACCACGATGGCGCTGAAGCCGGCCCATGCGAAGTTCGCCGCGTACTTCAACGTGGACAACGGCACCGGGCCATCCGCGGCATTTATCTCCAGGGCAACGAGGCTGTCGCCCCGGTGTTCGAGGCGTGGATGAAGCCGTTCACCAACATCGGCATGAATACGATGACCATCCGGGATACCGGCGGCACCGACCACCAGGCGTTCGACGCCGTCGGCCTTCCGGGGTTCCACTTCATCCAGGATTCGATCGAGTACGACACGCGCACCCACCACTCCAACATGGACTCGTACGAGCGCGTCCAGGAGGAAGACATGCGGAAGAACGCGGTCATCGTTGCGTCGTTCGTGTATCACGCGGCGAATCGTGACCAGGTCCTCGCTCGCAAGCCGCTGCCCCCGGCGCAGGGAACGAGGCGGGGAACTCGGTAGAAACCGGCAATGCTGAATGCTGAATGTCGAATGCTGAATTAAGGATGAAGTTCAGAACTACTTCAGCATTCAGCATTCAGCATTCAGCCTTTCTTCCCGCGGCGCTCTTCCTCCTCCTCGCACTCGCCTGGACCTGGCCGCTGGCCTCACGGCTCTCCTGGCGCATTCCGCACGATCCCGGTGACCCGATTCTCAATGCCTGGATTCTGTGGTGGAACACGCAGGCCGTACCTTTTTCCGACGCCTGGTGGAACCCGCCGATCTTTTATCCGATGCCCGGTGCGTTCGGGCTCTCGGAACATCTTGCCGGGATTGCGGTCTTCACCGCGCCCCTGCACCTGGCCGGTGTCAACAGCCTGGCCGCGTATAACGTCGCGCTCATCGTCTCGTTCTGGCTCTCCGGGTATTTCGCATTTCTGCTGGCGCGGCGGCTTACCGGATCGACAGCCGCAGGCCTGATTGCCGGAGTTGCGTTCGGGTTCGCTCCCTACCGCGCGAGCCAGCTGTCACATCTGCAGGTCCTGACGTCGCAGTGGATGCCGCTCGCTCTGCTGGCGATGCACGCGCACCTCGGCGATGGCCGGCGCCGCTGGCTCCTGCTGTTTGCGATCGCCTGGTTGCTCCAGGCGCTGTCGAACGGCTACTACCTTCTCTTCTTCCCCAGCCTGGTGGCGCTCTGGCTGCTGTGGTTCGTCGATTGGAAAGCGAATCGACGGCGCGGTCTGTCGCTCGCCCTCACGTTCGCCGGATCGTCACTCCTGCTGTTGCCGTCACTGTTGCGCTACCAGCAGATCCACGCCGGTCTCGGGTTGCAACGTTCGCTCGGCGAGATGATGATGTTCAGCGCGAAGCCGGGCTCGTTCATCCAGCCGGCATATCTGCTCAGATTCTGGCCTCCCGTGGAGGCGGCCACCCAGGAGGGGTACCTCTTCCCCGGAGCGACCGTCATCGTGCTATGCCTGTTCGGCGTGACAGCACTGATCGGCCGCCGTCAGCTGGTCGCCGCCTGTCGCAGCCGGTCCGCCGGGATTTTCTACGGCAGTAGTGCGGTGCTCGGGTGGTGGCTCTGCCTGGGCCCCGCCGAGGAGCCGTCCGTTCCGGCGGTGCTGGTCCGGCCCTATACGCTTCTGATGTGGCTGCCGGGGTTCGAGGGGCTGCGGGTCCCTGCGCGTTTCGGCATGATCGCGACCCTGTGCATTTCGATCGCCTCGGCGTGCGCCGCGGCCCGGCTCGCGCCAGCTGTCCCCTGGCGTCGATGGCTTGCGGCGGGGATCGTAGCCGGGGGGCTGTTCGTCGACGGATGGATCGAGCCCATGCCGCTTTCGGCTCCGCCACCGAGGGTGATGATCACGGCGCCCTCGGACGCCGTCGTGCTCGAGTTGCCGGCCGATGAGTCGTCGGTGGGGATAGGCGCGATGTACCGGTCGATGTCACATCGGCGTCCGATCGTGAACGGCTACAGCGGGTACACGCCGCCGTTTTATGCGGTGCTCACGAACTTCCTGCGGCGTGGCGATCCGAGCATCCTGACCTACTTCGCCACAGGACGTCCGCTGGTGGTGATCGTCCATCGCCAGCTCGACCCATCAGGCGAGTGGCGCGACCTCGTGCAGCAGGCCGGCGGCGTGCTCCAGGAGGAGTCGGGCCTTGGTCCTGTCTTCGTCATCCCGCCGAACGCACGAGCGCGGACGCCGCCACTCGGGGTGGCGCTGCCGGCAAGCCCGGTCGAAAGCGAGGCAGGCTACGCCGCGATCGACCTGGGATCTGAGAACCTGGTACGAACGATCAGCATCAACCTGCACTGGCGCGATGGGGAAGTGGGCCCGCAGATGACGGTGGAGACGTCGAGTGACGGCGTCGGGTGGGTCAGGGTCTGGGAGAACTGGATCGGCGGGGCGGCACTCGCGGCCGCCTTGCGCGACCATCGCATGGTGCCGATGAGGATCGATCTGCCGGACGTCCGGGCGAGATACCTCCGGGTCACCCCCGCACCTCTCTGGGTCAGCCGTGAGATGACCGCGCATGGGGTGCGGTAGGCTCGCAGGGCTTTGGGCTCTGGGCTGCGAGCCTAGAGCCAATTTACGACTCCGGCTTTTTCCCAGGCAGCCAATCCGGCTTGAACTCCGAGTCTGACAGCCACCTGATGGGGGCGAGCATCGAGCGGATCGAGTCGGTCATGTGGGCGAAGTCGATCGTGCGAATCTCGTCCGATGCCGCGTGATAATCCTTGTGCAGGCCGAAGCTCGACACCGTGTGTGCAATGACCCCGCGCCGCGCGAACTGGATGTTGTCGGATCGCGTGAAGAAGCTCTGGTCCGGGTGGGGATCCTGGACCAGCTTTGCCCCGCGCCTGGCGAGTTCCGGCCCGAGGTTGGAGCGCTCGTAACCGGTGAGCCACAACGTATGCGGCGGCACCTTCTCGTCGGCGCGTCCGATCATCTCGAACTGCAGGTTGGCGACGATCCGGTCGAGCGGCACGACCGGTTTGTCGGCGAAATAACGGGAACCCGTGCCGCCGCTCTCTTCGCTGCCAAACCATGCAAAGACGATCGTCCTCTTCGGACGGCGACCGGCGGCAATCGCCTCGGCCAGCTCCAGCACCGCGATGCTGCCCGAGGCGTCGTCATCAGCACCGTTATAGATGTTGTCCCCTCCGGCGGCCGCCTGCGCACGCCCATTACCCAGGTGATCGATGTGGGCGCTCAGCAGGATCACGTCCCTGCTCATCTGCGGGTCCGAACCGGTGAGCCTGCCGACGGCGTTCCACGTATTCGCCTTCTGGACCGTCTTCACCTGCCCTTCGAGCGTCACGCTCGTCCCCGGCGTCAGCTTCTCAGCCGCGACGTAGGTGTCGGCGTCAAGACCGATACACGCGGGACGCGTGGTGGAGGAAGGGGCTGCTACGGTTCTGGGTGAAATACGGGGGAGCGCGCCCGGTTGTCGACGAACCGGACCGCATCCGGTGGATTTCGCGAGCACCATCACCGTCGTGGACAGCGCCGCGGACAACTCGCGGGTCAGCTCGGGAATCACCACCACGCTGCCTTTCGGCGTAGCGGTGCCGGGCTTGAAGGTCGCGATCGTGCCCGACAGCGACGGGGCGCTCATCGTCGCGACGGTGATTTCCTTGCCGTGGGTGTAGCGACGCGCCCCGATGGAGAGGACGGGCGCGGCCGCGAGCTCCGGGCGTTCGATCTCGATGGTCTGAACATACCCGCCGTTGTCGCCCATCGGCTCGACGCCCCAACTCCGCAGTTGAGCGGCAACGTAAGCCACGGCGATCCATTCGTCCCGCGTACCACTGCCGCGTCCGTTGATCGCGTCTCCCGCGAGGAATTCCATGTGCGCGCGCACCGACGCTTCGCGGATGAAACCGTCCGAGCGGTGCCGACCCGGGTTGGGCGATGAATTGCGTGCCGCACACGCGACGTTGAGGAGCACCACTGCGGCGGTCAGAATCCTTTTCACGGGCGTCATCTTACCGGATCGGCACATCTCGGCTCAGGCATTGCTAGCATGTCGTCCTGGAGAGGTGGTCATGTTTGCTCGAATCGCCGGTTTATTGAGCTTCGTGGTTCTGGTGGCGGCGACTGCCAGCGCGCAGCAATACCGCTCGCACCTGCGTGGAAGTGTTCTGGCTGCGGACGGCACACCAGCAGCAGGAACCGTCTTGCGGATCACGACGGAAGATACCGGCGAGTCGAGACGCTTCGTCTCGGATGGCGACGGTCGTTACGTGCTTGCCGGCCTGCTCCCGGGCACTTATCGAATCAGCGGCGATGACGACCGGTCCCGCGGCTTCGCGGTTCGGACGCAACTGTCCGTGCACCAGGATCTCGAATTGGACCTTCGGCTCGGCGTCGTGGCCATGACCGCCGCCGCGGACGTCCGCGACATTTTCGTGCCCATCGACCGCCACACCGCGGCTCTGACCACGCGCATCAATGGGGACTTCCTGTTGCGGCTGCCTCTCGACGGCCGCAACCTGCTGGACGGGGTGCTGTTCGCGCCCGGGGTCGCGCCTGGGGCCTCGGGGGTCACGATCAACGGCAGCTTCGAACAGTTCACAGGCTATCTGCTGGACGGGATCTACGACATCGCATCGGGGGTCGGCATATCCGTCGCGCGTCCGCAGATCGATGCCATTCGCGAGATGGAGGTGCGGACTTCCAACCTCGACGCATCGTTTGGCCGAACCGCCGGGGGCCAGGTGAACATCATCACGCGGTCAGGCACGAACCGCGCGGCTGCGGGCGCCTTTGGGTTCCTCCAGCCGGATGAAGACGCTTCTCAACTCGGAGGATCCGCCGGGGGCCCGTTGCGGGTGGACCAGACCTTCGCGTTCGGCGCCTACCAGCACACCCGGCAGGACGAGGCCCTGGTCAAGCGTGACGGGCACCTTCTCACCGGACGGGTCGATCACATCGCCCATAGGTCTTCGCGTCTTGCCGCCCGTTACGGGCTCGACGCGGGAGCTGCATTCGACCGGCGCGGACACAACCTCGGAGGGTCCTTTCACAGCGTGCCGTCGACGTCGATCACGAACGACGTGCGCGCCGGATTTTCGCGCCTCACCTTTGGCGACTTGCCCGACAGAGTGCCGAGTGCGGAGTCGACCGCGTATCAGGTGGCGAACGCGACTACCTGGTCGAGCGGCCCGCACATCGTGACCGCGGGAGCGGAGTGGTACGGGTTCAGCCGCGGCGGTGACGGCGAGCGAATGTCCTCGAGCTGGGCGCTCTTCGTCCAGGACGAGTGGCGGACGTTCCCGTCCATATCGCTCTCGGGCGGCCTCCGTTTAGACGCTATTGCGCTACAACCCGACCTGGAGCGTGAGAATAGTCTCTCGCCGCGCCTGGGAGTCGCGTGGGCCGTGGACCGCGAGGCCCGGACAGTCGTTCGCGGCGGATTCGGGGTGCATCGTCAATCGGAAGCCATCCAGAATGTCGTTCCACGGATCGACGGATGGAGCCTGAGCATGCAGCGTCAGATCGGCCGGAGCCGGGCATTCGAAGCCGCCTACGTCGCGTCGCGTGGAGAGAATCTCTTCGGCAGCACGCGTTATGACGCGCTGCAGTTGGAGCTCGAGCAGCGATCCGAAGACGGCATCAGCGCTCTCGCGTCGTACACCTACGGTGAATGGACCGAGGACCTGGCCGCCTCGAGCAGCAAACCGGTGAGGGTGCCGCTGGACTCCCGGCACCGCCTGTCGATGGCTTTCGCTGCGGCGTTGCCCTTCGGCGAGGAGCGCCGCTGGTTCTCGAAAGGTGTGACGGCGACCGTCTTCCGTGACATGGAGCTCACGGGAGTCTTCACGCTTCAAACCGGACCTCCCATCTCCGACCCCCCGGACCTGCAGGGGCCGAGTCACCGGAACATCGATATCGGGATCCTGAAGAACGTCGTCCTGCGGGACCGGCGAACACTTCAATTCCGGCTGGAAACCTTCAATCTCACCGACCGCGTGAACTGGCTGCGCGGCCGGCGCTACCAGCTCGGTGCAAGATTTCTGTTCTGACGTTTCGTCAACGTCAAACTCCAAGATGGCGAGATGGCCGTGTTGACCCGGGTTGCACCATGGCGGATCGAGATGGCCGCGACCCGTGTTGCACCGTGGCGAATCGAGATGTTCGAGCTCCGGGAAGACCTGCTTCTGGAATTTGCCGTTTGGAGTTGCGCCTCCTTTTAATTCCCGATCGCGAAGAGGTGTTTCTCGCCGCGGATATAGACACGCCCGTTGGCCAGGGCTAGCGACGAATACACCGGTTCATCCACGGTGTTGGTCCGAACGATCTCGTGCTTGGGGCCGGCCTTCAGCAGGAAGGTATCGCCGTCCTCGCTGGTCATGGCGATGAGACCGTTGTACGCGACGGCGGAGCCCATGAAGTGTGTCGGCTTTGGCGGGCGACCGCCCTCGTAGACGACGGCGCCTGTCTGCGCCTCGAGGCAGGTGATGATCCCGTTGTCGGTCGAAAGATACACACGATCGTTGTAGAGGATGTTGGAAAGCACGTAGCCGGTGCCCTTCGCGTATTCCCAGGCAACCCGTTTGCCTTCCGGCTGATCGCCAGGACGAATCGCGATGGTGCGTTTGGCCGGGTACCCCGCTGTGACGATGACCAGCCCCTTGCCGACCAGGGGTGTGTGAATCGCGTTGCTCTCGACCCCCTTCGTCCTCCAGACTTCCTTGCCGGTCTTCGCGTCGTAGGCGATCACGTTCTCGCTCCCGTTGGTTACGAGCTCCGTACGGATTCCCACGTTGACGAGCACGGGCGTCGACCAGCTGATCTGGATCGGGCGCTGAGTCTTCCAGAGCTCTCTTCCGGTCAGCTTGTCGTAGGCGACGATGACCGACGTCTTTTCGTCCTGATCGCGCTGGATGATGACGGAGTTCTCGAACAGAACGGGGGACGTTCCCGTGCCGAGGCCGAGGGTGTGGAACTTCTCAATCACCTTCCAGGCCAGCGTGCCTTTGACGTCATAGGCGTACAGGCCTTCGGGACCGAAGTACGCGTACACCATCTGTCCGTCGGTGATGGCGGTGGGTCCTGCGAACGTGCTCCGGCGATGACGCGCGTCGAACACCGCCCCCTCGTACGCGGTCTGCTCCCACATGATCTTCCCGGTCTTCGCGTCGAGCGCGAGGAGCTTCAACGTGTGCTTCTTGTCGCCGCCGACGGACTCCGGGTGGGGCTGTTGAATCCGCACAGATTCGGGGACGACGCCCGGCGCGGTTTCCCCTTCGATCGCGGTGGTGAGGTAGATCCGGTCTCCCCAGACGATCGGCGATGAATAGCCATGTGGGACCGCCGTCTTCCAGGCCACGTTCTTGTCGGGTGCCCATTCGGTCGGCAGGTCCTTCTCGTTCGAGATCCCCTGCCCCTGCGGGCCGCGCCACTGGGGCCAGTTCTCCGCGGCAACGGCCGCGCTCAGTGCCAGCGAGAAGGACAACGTGATCGGCCCAAGACGGCGCATGAAACAGACTCCTCGGTCGGGTGGTATCTGAAGGTGAGGGCCGGGTGACCCCGAGTGGACGATTATAGACGTCACCGGTTTCAAAACCCGGCGATGGTGACGAAACCGCAGTCCACGCGGATGAAGCGGTTCGAGCGCGGGACTGGATGCGCTCGAGCTCCGCCGCGGCTTCCCACCGCGACGGCCAGACGAAATTTCGCGTCAAAGTGGGGTGTTATCCTTGAGAACGCCTATGTCATGCAAACTGCCGCACGGTGCTCGTCTGTGGGTCGCGATGGCGCTCGTGGCGCCCGCCGCCGTCCTGAGCGGAGCCGACTGGCCTGATTGGCGCGGCCCGGCCCGCACCGGGGTCTCGACCGAGACATCCTTGCCCGAGAAGTGGTCACCCCAGGGTGAAAACCTCGCGTGGCGGGTGCCGATCGGCGGCCGCGCCGCGCCGGTGGTTTTCGGAGACCGGCTCTATCTGCAGACCGCCTCCGGAGGAGGAGCGACGCTGCAGGAGCGGATCATCTGCTTCAACGCCGATACCGGTAAACAGCTGTGGGAGCACCGATACAACCTCTTCACGAGTGACGCGCCGCCGCATCGGATCGCATGGTCGTCGCCGGTAGTCGACACGGCCACGGGCAACGTCTTCGCGATCAGCGGCGGTGGCCTGCTGATGTCGCTGTCGAGCGCCGGGAAACTGCTGTGGGAACGCTCGCTCGCGGAAGAGTTCGGCATGTGGACGACGCACGGCGGGCGCATGTCGTCCCCGGTAATCGATGGCAACCAGGTCATCGTCAGTGGTCTGACCTTCATGTGGGGAACGTCCGCGAACGGCGCGCACCGTTTTCTCTCCTTCGACAAGGCGTCGGGCCGCACCAACTACGTGAGCGCGCCCGAAGGCCGGCCGACCGACACCATCTACGCGAATCCCTTCATCGCCGACATCAACGGGGTTCGCACGTTCTTCTCGGGTGGCAGCGACGGCGCGATGCACGCCCTCAAGGTCAACACCGGCGAAAAGGTCTGGAGCTGGAAGGTCAGCCAGCGAGGGCTCAACACGTCCGCGCTCGGCGCCCGCACCGACCTCATCGTGACACACAGTGAAGAGAACATTGGATCGAGCGAGATGGGAATGGTCGCCGCCGTGCCGATGGGGGCAAAGGGGGAGCTCGCGGACAAGGACGCCCGTTGGCTCACGCGCAGTGTTCAGGCAGGCTATGCCTCGCCCGTCACCGACGGTGAACGCCTGTATCTGCTCGACAACGGCGCCGTTCTGATCGCCGTGGACCTCAAGACCGGGAAGCAGGTGTGGAGCGAAGGTCTCGGCACGATCGCCAAGGCTTCGCCGGTGTACGCGGACGGCAAGCTGTACATCGGCACCGAGAACACCGGCGACGCCGGAGGGAAGTTCTTCATCATCCGGCCGACGGCGGCGAAGGCCGAGATCCTGGATCAGGACTGGCTCGGAACACCGCAGAAATCCGAATTGATCATTGCGTCGCCGATCGTGGCGCGTGGCCGGGTGTACGTGACGTCGATGGACGCCCTCTACGCCGTCGGCCCGAAGACTCCGCCTAAGGCCGCAGCCCCTGCTGCCGCCGCGGCGGCGGCCCCAGCAACCCCGGCAGGGCCGGCCGCGACTGCTCTGGTGACCCCGACCGAGCTGATGCTCAAGCCCGGTGAATCGATCGCCTTGAGCGTGAAGCTCTTCGACGCGAACGGGAATCCAGTCAGCGGCGGCGCAGACGCGACGTGGACCCTCGAGACCCTCAAGGGCACGGTTGCGGGCGGCAAGTTCACGGCAGACACCGGAGCAGGCGCGCAAGCCGGCCTGGTCAAGGCGACCGTCGGCGGCGTGATCGGAACGGCGCGCATCCGCGTGATCCCCGACCTGCCGTGGACGTTCGACTTCGAAAGCGGGACGGAGGTGCCGTCACACTGGATCAACGCCACCGGAAAATTCGCGGTGCGTGACCTCGAAGGCACCAAGGTCCTCGTAAAGCTGGCGGAAAACCCCTTCGCATTCGCGAAGCGCACGCGACCGTTCTTCGGGCAGACCGATCTGTCCGACATCACGATCGAAGCGGACATGCGCGCCATGGAACGGCGGCGCCAGATGGGCGACATGGGCCTCGTGGCGCAGCGCTACGAGCTCGTGCTGTTCGGCTCCCACCAGCGCCTCGAGCTGCAGCCCTGGCAGCCGGAAGTCGCGCGCACGCAGCGAGTCGAGTTTCCGTGGGAGAAAGACAAGTGGTACACGATGAAGCTCGAAGTCACGAACCTCGACAAGGGTCGGGTTCGAGCGCGTGGCAAGGTGTGGCCGAAGGGCGCCGCCGAGCCGGCGGCCTGGACCATCGAACGGATCGATCCGATCGGCAATACCCACGGGACCGCAGGGATCTATGCCGATGTACCTTCGAACCCGGCGGGCGGGTCGGAGGTCTACTACGACAACATCAAGGTCTATCGGAATAAGAAGTAACCCGGGATGCGGGGCGCGGAGTCCGGGGCGCGGGATGCGGGGTCCGCGCCGGAATTCTTGAGAGCAGATACACGACGATGAAGAAAACAATCCTTTCGGTTCTCGCCGTTGCGGCGGCTGGTTCAGTTGTCGCTGGCGCGTTCTCCGATCCGGGTCCTGAGTGGCCCATGTGGGGAGGCACCGCGGACCGCAACATGGTCTCTTCGATGAAGGGATTGCCCACCACCTGGGACCTGAAATCCAGGAAGAACGTGAAGTGGATGTCCGAGCCCGGCCCCCAGACC
>JACDBQ010000019.1 GCA_013694845.1 Acidobacteriota bacterium | reverse complement strand
GATCTACCACGGCGAGCCAGCCCTCGATCAGCTCTTCACCATGCGACCGATTCTCGGCTGGTCGCAGTACGCGACGCCGATCCAGCATCTGTTCATGTGCGGATCGGGAACCCACCCCGGTGGTGGCATCACCGGCGCATCGGGCCAGAACGCCGCCCGAGAGATCATCAAACGTCTGAAGACCCGACGTACATAACGTGCGACGTGCGACTGTGCGATGTGCCACGTCCGACGTGCGTGTGTCGTCGCACGTCGCACGTCGCACGTCGCACGTCGCACGTAATGTACGTCGCACCTCAGAACAAATCCCCGTGCCAGTAAAGAACGTCGTCATCACGCAGCGGCAGCCCCGGGTCGGCGCCATTCAGTGGCCGCGTCATCATGACTTCCCGGACGACGTGCCTCGATTCGATTTCGACCTGGGGCGGGCACCAGCCCGGCGGTAGAAAACAGGCGAGCGACAGAGACGGGTCGGCCGGCGTTCGCGCGCGTAGCACCTGCAGCAGCGCCCCCACCCGCGCTCCCGTCGGATCACGGTCCCCGCACATCTCGAGAATCACGTCTTCACAGGTCGCGGTGAGAATCGCGAACGCCACGGCGCCGGCCCCCTCTTCCACGATGAAGAACTCCACCGAGAGAGCCCCCGGCGGAAGAAAACCAGCAAGCAGCCGTTTCTTCGACAGACTGAAGCGGATCGTATCCTCCGACGGGACCAGCGCGAACCGATGCCGCTCGGCCATCGCGCGAGCGAGGTCGGTGACCGCTGGAATGTCGCGCTCCTCGCCGGCCCGCACCAGGATCATGGGGGCGCCGCGCGTATCCTTCGTCCGTACGAGCAGCTCCTGGCGGACGGTTGGCACAAACCCCATGGCGGCGTAATACGCGGGATCGATTTCCGAGAACAGCAGGGCGAGCTCGGCCCCTTCGGCCGCGGCCGCCGCGATGATTTGCTCCACGATGCCGCGTGCATGCCCCTGTCCCCGCTGCCGAGCGGGGGTAAAGACCGCACCGACGCCGACAACCCCGACGTCGCGGCCGTCCAACCGGGCACGGAAGTCGTATCTCTTGGCGCTGGACAGCACTGTCCCGTTGTCGTCCAGGAGAGTAAACCGCCTGAGGTGGTGGGCTCCCCAGGGCGTCCGTGTCTGCGCCCGGTTGTACTTGGCGTAGGCCGCCCGGCTCAGGCTGTCTGACCACAGGTCATGGGATTCGTCCAGGATCCGGTCGAGCGCGCCTTCATCCGCAGGAACAAGCCTCATTGGTGCAGATTATGGGCGGTTTAACCGTTGCGTGCCGGGGACGGTCTAAACGGGGTAACAGAGGTCGTAATATGAATCTTCGCAGCAGAGCTGAAATGTGGGCCCGTCTGGGATGCGCCGTCGTCCTGGTCGCGGCGACGACGGGAACCGGGGTCGCACAGCGCCGGACGGACGCCGTGCCCTCTTCCCCTGACGACAAGATGGTCGTCCACGTCCTCAATCGTCTCGGCTTCGGTCCCGGTCCTGGCGATGTCGACCGCGTGAGGCGGCTGGGGCTGGCGGCCTACATCGAACAGCAGCTACAGCCGTCGAGAATCGCCGACGATGCCATGACCGCGAGATTGGCGGCATTCGAGACGCTCACGATGAGCACCCGTGATCTGGCGGCGAAGTATTACCTTCCCGCGCAGATGCAACGGCGTGAAGTGCAGCGCGCCGAGGCTGCAGCGGCAGCCAAGCCCGACATGCGGTCCGAGATTTCGGCACCGCCCGCTGCTGACCGTCCTGAGAACAAAGGCATGCAGGGCGAGCGGCTCGTCCTCGCCGAGCTCGCGCAGCAGAAGATCCTGCGCGCCGCATACAGCGAGCGTCAGCTCGACGAGGTGCTAGTCGACTTCTGGTTCAACCACTTCAATGTATTTGCGGGGAAGGGACAGACGCGAATCTACGTGACGGAGTACGAGCGCGACACGATCCGCCCTCACGTGCTCGGCAAGTTCCGCGACTTGCTCGGCGCCGTGGCCGAGAGCCCGGCGATGCTGTTCTACCTGGATAACTGGCAGAGCGCTGTGCCGGGTGATGCCGCGACCTCCATGAACATGCGGCGTCGGCGGGCCGGCGTGCGCCAGCAGGCGATGCAGCCAGCGCCGGCACCGACCCGACGGCGCGGGATCAACGAGAACTACGCCCGCGAGTTGATGGAGCTGCACACGCTCGGCGTGGACGGTGGCTACGCGCAGAAGGACGTCCAGGAAATCGCGCGGGCCTTCACCGGGTGGACGATCGACGTCCCGCGCCAGGGCGGCGGCTTTCGCTTCGAATCGCGGATGCACGACAGCGGCGAGAAAACAGTGTTGGGGAAGACGATCCGCGCCGGTGGCGGGAAGAAGGACGGCGAACAGGTGCTGGACCTGCTCGCGACCCACCCGTCCACCGCAAGGTTCATCGCGACCAAGCTCGCACGCCGCTTCGTGGCCGACGACCCGCCCGCCGCACTGGTCGATCGCGCGGCGGCAAGGTTCAAGGAGACAGACGGGGACATCCGTGAGGTCGTGCGTGTCATCATCACCTCGCCGGAATTCTTCGCGGCCTCGTCGTACCGGGCCAAGGTGAAGACGCCGCTCGAGTTCGTCGCCAGCGCAGTTCGGGCCGCGGGCGTCGATGTGCGGAACGGCCTGCTGCTGGCCCAGTCGATGCGCCAGCTGGGAATGCCCCTCTACATGTGTCAACCGCCGACCGGCTACTCCGACAAGGCGGAAGCGTGGGTCAACACGGGAGCGTTGCTCAACCGCATGAATTTTGCTGTCACGCTCTCGAGCCACCCCCGTCGCGCAGGTTCCACGGCCACGGTGGTGACAGAGGACCAGATCGCGTCAGTCGTGCTGGCCGGAGACGTGTCGCAGACTACACGGGCCACGGTTGCTCGAGCGACGACCGAGCAGCAGAAGATTGCGTTGCTCCTCGGATCTCCTGATTTCCAGAAGAGGTAAGACCATGTTTTCGCGACGGATTTTTCTCAAGGACGGCGCCCTCGCTCTCGTCAGCCTTGGCTTCGCGCCGACGTTTCTGGCGCGGACCGTGGAGGGGATGGGCGCCGCCCGGCAGAAGGTGCTCGTCACCATCTTCCAGCGTGGCGCGGTCGATGGGCTCAACATGATCGTGCCGTTCGGTGAGGCCGCGTACTACGCCGCGCGCCCGTCGCTCGCGATCGCCAAGCCCGGCTCCGGTGAGAACACCGCGGTCGATCTGGATGGATTCTTCGGCCTCCACCCGAGGATGCGCTCGCTCAAGCCGTTGTGGGATTCTGGCAACATGGCGATCGTGCACGCCTGCGGATCTCACGACGAAACGCGGTCCCACTTCGACGCGCAGGACTACATGGAGTCGGCTACACCGGGTGTGAAAAGTACGCCCGACGGCTGGATGAATCGGTACCTGCACGCCCAGGAGCACCGGAAGGCAACGCCGTTCCGCGCGGTGGCCCTCGCGCAGCAGTTGCCTCGCTCGCTGCAGGGGACTGCGCCGGCACTCGCGATCGGCCAGATCGCGCAGTTCGGCATCCGTGCCGGCCAGAACACCGACATGGTGCAGTCCTCGTTCGAATCCGAGTATGCCGCGGCGGCCAACAGCGTGCTGCACACGACCGGCCGCGAGGCCTTCGATGCCGTGAAAATGCTCAAGAAGGCCGATCCGGCCCAATACGCGCCAGCCAACGGCGCCGACTACCCCCGCTCGCCGTTCGGCGACGCGCTGAAGCAGATCGCCCAGTTGATCAAGGCTGATGTCGGGCTCGAGGTCGCGTTCGCGGAGTCCGGCAACTGGGACCATCACGCGAACGAAGGTGGCGCGATGGGCATTCTCGCGAACCGGCTCACCGATCTTTCGCAGGGGATCGCGGCGCTCGTCCGCGACCTCGGCGACCGCATGCAGGACGTCGTCGTCATGACGATGTCGGAGTTCGGCCGGGCGGTAACGGAAAACGGGTCGCGCGGGACCGATCATGGCCACGGTAATGCCATGATGGTGATGGGCGGCGCCGTGCGGGGCGGGAAGGTGTACGGCAAGTGGCCGGGTCTGAAGCCGGAGCAGCGTCACGACGGACGCGACCTCGCCATCACGACCGACTTCCGGGCCGTGTTCAACGAGGTCGTGCGGGGGCACCTCGGGCTCAGGAATACCGCACGAGTGTTCCCGGGGTTCACCGGGACCGAGCGCCTGGGAATGTTCTGAGACAGCGTACACTTCCCCGGTGACCGTCACCGAGCTCCGAACGCCCTGCGTACTCGTCGACCGGGCGCGCGTCGAGCGCAACCTCGAACGTATGCAGGCCGCTGCCGACCGGCGCGGCTTTCGCCTGCGCCCTCACGCCAAGACTCACAAGAGCATCGAGCTCGCCCGGCGGCAGATCGCCGGCGGTGCGGTCGGCGTCTGCTGCGCCAAGCTTGGCGAGGCCGAGATCTTTGCCGATGCCGGCGTCGACGACATCCGGCTGCCTTACCCGCTCAACCCGGTGAACGCGGAGCGTGTGGTCGCGCTGCTCGACCGCTCGCGCGTGTCGTTCATCGTCGATCACTGGGACGTCGCGCGCGGGTGGTCGGACGCCTTGCGCCGCGAGGGGCAGGAGGTCGATGTGCTGGTCAAAGTCGACGTCGGCTTTCACCGCTGCGGCATCGATCCTTCGTCGGCGGATGCTGCGGAGCTGATCGCGCGGGTGGCTGCACTCCCGGGGCTGCGGTTTCGCGGGTTGCTCAGTCATGCGGGGCACGGATACGGGGCGAGCTCCGACGCGGAGGTCCGCGCAATCGCGCAGGATGAGGCCAGCATTCTTGCGAACCTGCGCGAGCGCGTGCAGGCGCTGGGAGTAGCGGTCGACGAAGTCAGCGTCGGCGCGACCCCCACCGTCCGGTTCAGCCTGGAGCAGGACGGGATCACCGAACTGCGTCCCGGCAACTACATCTACTTCGATCGAACGCAGGTGACCCTGGGTGCTGCCGCCTGGGACGACTGCGCCTTGACGGTTCTGGCGCGCGTGGTGACCAGACCCGACGGCGGCCGGATCATCCTCGACAGCGGCAGCAAGACGCTGACCAATGATCTGGCGCGCGGCTTCTCGGCGGCCCCCGGCTATGGCGCGGTGTTGCAGTCGATCGATGGCGTCCAGACGCCTGACGACAGCCTGCTGATCGAGCGCCTGTCCGAAGAACACGCGACCGTCCGGGCGAGCGGGGATAGGCACCCGCTGCAGCCGGGGGATCTGGTCCGCATCGTCCCGAACCACTCGTGTGTCGTGTCGAATCTGGTCGATGCCGCGTGGCTCGTCGAAGGCAACGACGTCCTCGAGCGCCTGGAGATTTCGGCGCGCGGGCGGATCACGTAGTAGACTGGCGCGTCATGGCAAAGGAGCAGCTTCCGGGAGAGGCGCTCGGTCTCGTCGAGACGCGCGGTCTCATCGGCATGATCGAGGCGGCCGACGCGATGGTCAAGGCAGCGAATGTCGTGTTCGTCGGCTATCAAAAGGTCGACGCCGGGCTCGTCACCGCGATCGTAAGAGGAGACGTGGCATCAGTCAAAGCCGCGACCGACGCCGGAGCGGCCGCCGCCCGGCGGGTTGGTGAACTGATCGGCGTCCACGTCATCCCACGCCCTGCGGACGGCCTGGACAAGATTTTCCCGATCGGCTGACGCGTTCGCTTCACCGCGCCGCGCCGAACACCTGGTCCGCGGCCGCCGCCCCCTCGACGTCCTTCTGTGTCAGACCCCCGGCGCTGTGCGTGGTGAAGGTCAGAGTCACTTTCTTGTAATTCGCGATCAGTATGTCCGGATGATGGTCCGCCGCCTCAGCGTCGAACCCGATGCGGACGACGAAGGCGATTGCCGTCGCGAAGCCGTCGAAGGTGTACTGCCGCCGGATGGCTTGGCCGTCCGACGTCCACCCCTCGAGCCGCTTGAGCTGTGCCTTTATTTGATCCGCAGAGAGTCTCATCCCCGCAGCCTGCCCGACCCCGCGGTCTGACGCAACCCCCGTTACGGGGCCTGTCCCCGATTTCGGTGTTTTCGGTCGAAATCGGGGACAGGCCCCGGTTTTCATCCCAACCATCACTCTGGGAGGATTTGCGCCTGATTTAGATTGGAACGAGGGCGCGGCCGGTCTGCCTCTAACAGTGTTATAGTAGTGAACAGTGTTCAGCGGAAGTATTTAATGGAGGAGGATATTTGGGTGTAAAGGAACGGCAGGAACGAGAGCGTGAGGCAACTGCCCGCGCCATATTGGACGCGGCGCGGGAGCTGTTCGTCGCAGAGGGGTACCAGAACGTGTCGATCCGCAAGATCGCGGAGCGGATCGAATACAGTCCCGCGGCGATCTACAGCTACTTCTCAAGCAAGGACGACATTTTTCTCGCCCTCGCAGAGGAGGGCTTCCGGCTGCTGTTCGCATCCTCCGACGAGTGTGCGCACGCCGCGGACCCGTCCAGCCTGCCAGTCGACTGCATCCGCTCGGCCTTCCTGAACATCTTCACGTTCAGCAAGACGCATCCGGCGTACTACGCGCTGATGTTCATGGACCGCTCGGTGCCCAAGATCAGCCAAGACTGGGAACGCTTCGGTTTCGTTCGGGAGATGCGAAAGCAGCTGACCGAGCGGATCCAGGACGCGATCGATCGTAACGACTTCCCCGCGGGCAGCAATCCGGAAGTCATTTTCCGCGTGCTGATGGTGGCCATCCAGGGCGCCGCGATGATGAGGCTCTGCGACCGCATGGCGCCGGGCGAAGACCCGGACGCGCTCGCACGGGTCACGCTCGAAGCCGCGCTCACCGGTCTTCGCACCGGGTTTTCGCACTCATATCGTCCCGACATCTGTCTCTGAGGTTCGCGTTCATGTTCAGCAACGTTCTCGACCATGCCAATCAGCTGATGATGACGTTCGCGTTCGTGGCGGGAATGATCCCGCTGGTGCTCTCGAGCGGCGTCGGATCGGCAACCAACCGCGCGATCGGTTTCGTCATCATTGGAGGTCAGTCACTCGTGCTGCTGTTGACACTCGTTGCCACACCCGTGGCCTACTCGCTGTTCGACGATGCTTCGAAGTTCCGCCTGTGGCGGTCGAGGCGCGCGCACCGGACTGCTGTGGCGACCGCGTCCGTGCTCGTGTTGCTGCTGGCCGGCGGCGGAAAGGTCAACGCCCAGGGCGCCGTCGGATCCGCGCCAGCCGCAACAGCGGCGCAGGCTCCCCGTGGGAACGTCCTTAAAGTGACGCGTGACGAGGCGATCCGGCTTGCGGTCGAGAACAATCTCGACCTGGCGGCCGATCGCTTCGATCCCGCTATCACCCAGGAGCGGATCAACGCCGCGAAAGCTGCCTACGTCCCAACGCTTCAGACCGGACTGCAGCGAAACAGCCAGCTGCAGCCGCCGACGAGTCTCTTCTCGGGTTCGGACGGTCTGGAAACCGGGGTGTGGTCGGGGAGCGCATCGATCATTCAGTTGATGCCCTGGGGTGGCGGTAATTACCAGGTCGGCGTCGATACCTCCCGCACGACCACGAACAGTCTGATCTCCAGCCTCAATCCCTCGCTCAATGCGCGACTGCAGCTGGCGTTCTCACAGCCGTTGCTGCGTGACTTCCATATCGATGCAACCAGGGCGCAGGTCGACATCGCCGTGCGGAACCAGTCCATCGCTGAGATGCGGCTGCGCGAGAGCACGGTCAGCACCTCATCGGATGCGGAGCAGGAATACTGGTCGCTGGTGTCGGCACTGGCGCTGGTCCACGTGCAGCAGCAGGCGCTGGATCTCGCGCTGGAACTGGAGCGTAACAATCGTGCGCGAGTCGACGTGGGTCAGTCGCCTCCGCTGGATCTCGTGGCCGCGCGCGCCGAAGTTGCGCAACGCCGCGAGAACCTGATCGTCGCTCGTACCAACGCGAAGCTCGCCGAGGATCGGCTGCGCACGCTCATCGTCGATCCCAACCGGGACGACTTCTGGGCTCTGAGGGTGGAGCCGGCGGATCGAGTGCCGCCGGTCGGTCCTGCGCCGGATGTCGACGCAGCGGTTCGCCGCGCGCTGGCGGAGCGCACCGACATCCTGCGGACGCGTAAGGAAATCGAGATCAGTGAGACCGGGATCGCGCTGGCCAAGAGCGATACGAGACCGGATCTGCGGCTCCAGGCGAACTACCTGACCGACAGCGCCGGGGGCACGCGGCTGTTCCGCACCGGCGGGTTTCCGGGTACCGTCGTCGGGTCCGAGGTCCTTTCGTATGGCGACGTCCTCGGTCAGGTGCTCGGGTTCGACTATCCGACGTGGACAGTGGGCCTGACCTTCAGCTATCCCCTCGGGAAGAGCGCGGCCGAGGCGAACCTGGCGCGGTCACGAATCGAACGGAACCAGCAGTCCGCGCGGCTGCGCAGTCTCGAGCTGGTCGCCGTCCGAGAGGTGCGGGAGGCCGCGTGGCGGCTCGAGCAGAACCAGCAGCGCATCGAGACGACGCGGCTCTCGCGCGAGCTCGCGGAACAGCGGCTCGACGCCGAGCAGCGGCGGTTCGAAGTGGGGATGTCGACGAGCTTCCTGGTGATCCA
>JACDBQ010000012.1 GCA_013694845.1 Acidobacteriota bacterium | reverse complement strand
CGTGCGGCGAGCGCGCTGGCGATGCCATTGATGGAAGCGACTGTGAGAAAGCGCGCGCCGATTGAGTTGATGCGGCGGCTCGGCGCGGATGAGCCGCTGTTCTGGGGCGGGGCCATCGTCTACGACGAAACCTTCAAGCCGCGCGTCCTCTCGGAAGCGATGCGCGTGCGCTTTGCGAATCGCTCATCGCTTGAGGTCGTCCGCGCACATCTCGAACACATCGCGGCGGAGCGTCCCGCGTCGGATTTCCTCGCGAGGATGACGTATCTCGAACTGAAACTACGCCTGCCGGAACTCCTGCTGATGCGCGTTGATAAAATCACGATGGCGACTTCAATCGAAGCGCGCGTGCCGTTTCTCGATCATAAGCTCGTCGAGTATGCGCTCTCTCTGCCGCGCGCGTTGAAAGTCGAAGGCGCGAGCGGCAAGCACATTTTGAAACGCGCTCTCGAAGACATTCTACCGCGCGATTTGCTTTATCGTCCGAAGCGCGGCTTCGGCGCTCCCGTCCGCGAATGGTTCCGTTCGCAAGAGAGCGAGTTGCTGGACGAGCATTTGTTAAATTCCGCGATGCGGCGACGCACTGATTTCTTCGACTACAAATTCATCGCACGTCTCATTGACGAGCACCGGCGCGGCACTCGCGACTGGAGCTTTCATCTGTGGTCGCTGCTGAATCTGAGCCTGTGGTATGAACGCTGGATCGAAGGCTGAGATCGAAGGCATGAGAGTGATGTGCGCTTTTTAGAGGGTAAGTGTCGAGTCAACTCCTAAAGGAAACGATAGTGAAGAGTATGGATTCGCCGCCCCGCCGCTTCTCCTCGCAAGTGACGGTGACGTTACTCGCGCGACTTCTAACAGTCGCCGGCGGGATCGGCGCGAGCATCATCGTCGCGCGCCGACTCGGAGCAGAAGGCTTGGGCGCGCTCGCCGTCCTTAACGCTTCGGTGGCGTTGGCAATTCAAATCGGAAACGCGGGGCTTCCTTCGACGAACACTTACTTCGTCGCCGAGGATCGGCGGAATCTTGCCGCCGCTTCGGTCAACTCTTTGCTCTTCTCGTTAACAGTCGGCAGCCTTCTCGCGCTCGGCATGATCTCGTTGGCGGCGTCGCGCGCGAAGCTCTTCGGCGACGTGCCGCTTCCGCTCGTCATGGTGGCGGCAGTGTCAATCCCGTTTCAAATAATTACGCTGCTGGGCGCGAATATCTTTCTGGGAATGGGCGGCCTCGGTCGGTTCAATTTGCTGGAAAGTCTCAGACAATCTTTTGTGTTGGTTAACGCAGTAATCGCGCTCGTCGTCGCGGGCGCAGGGCTGTTTGCGCTCGTCTCGCTCAACACGGCGGCGAGTGTCCTCATTAGCCTGCTCGTCGTGTTGCTGATGCGGTCGGCAATCGCCGGATTGAAAGATGCGCGCGTGCGTCCTAACATGGATTTGTTCCGGCGTATGGCCGGCTACGGTTTGAGGTTTTACATCGCGACGCTCATCCCAATGATGATTATTCGTGCCGACCTTCTGATCGTGAAATACTTTCGCGGAGCGGCGGAGACCGGCGTTTACGATGTGGCTTCGCAGGTGGCGGCGGCGTTGATGCTGTTGCCGGGTGTGATCGGCACGGTGCTGTTCCCCCGCGTCGTCGCGGCGCACGACACCGGGGGCGAGATGACGTGCGCCGTCACGCGGCACACCGCTTTCATCATGCTGTTATTGTGTCTCGCCGCCGTGCCAACCGCGTTCATCTTGCCAGTTTTCTACGGAGCGGAATTTACGGATGCGCGCGTGCTGTTGCTGATACTTCTGCCCGGTGTTTACTTCATCGGTATCGAGTCCGTGATGGTGCAGCACTTCAGCGGGATAGGCCTACCCGCGACAATTCCTTTATTTTGGGTCGCCACACTGGGCGTGAACCTCGCGTTGAATCTCGCGCTCGTCCCCCGTTTCGGTGCGCGTGGGGCGGCGCTTGCTTCGTCCGTGTGTTACGTGCTGATCTTCGCGCTCGTCGCTTTTTACTTTCGCGCCAAGACAGGAAAGTCTGTCTCATCCGCTCTCTTGATGCGAGGCTCGGAAATGCGCGCGTTGCTGTCAGTCATCACACGTTCAAAGTTAGCAGCGTCATAAGAAAATAAAACAAGGATGAAAACATGAGGACGAAGGGCAGGGGCGAACGCCTGCTTAATCCCTTTCCCCTTTTCCCCTTCCTATGAAAGTGCTTTCTTTTCGAGACTTCGACGCCATTTACCACGAAGCGGTTCGCGGGATGCTTGAGCGCTGGACGCGGGAGATGCAGGTTGAGATTGCGACCCACAGTCGCGGCTGGAGTCCTGAGCTATTTGATTTCAGACACTACCTTGAAGCTTCATCAGTTCGTTTCTACAAAGCTTACCGTTCGCTCGCGGTCGAAGATGACCGGCAGAAAATATGCGACGTCGGCGGGCTTTACGGCGTGTTCCCGCTGACACTTAAAGCCATCGGCTACGACGTGACGATGACTGAGG
>JACDBQ010000007.1 GCA_013694845.1 Acidobacteriota bacterium | reverse complement strand
GACGAAGTCCAGCAGCTCTACCTTCAGAGTCTCGAAGCATGCGGGATCGACCTGCGTGCGCATGACATCCGTTTCGAAGAGGACAACTGGGAATCGCCGACGCTCGGTGCGTGGGGGATCGGCTGGCAAGTGCTGTTCGACGGCCAGGAGATCACTCAATTCACCTATTTCCAGCAGGCGGGCGGGGTCGACCTGGCGCCGATCCCGGTCGAACTGACGTATGGCCTCGAGCGGTTCGCCATGGCCTTGCAGGACGTTGACAACGTCTTCGATCTGGAGTGGGCGCCGGGCGTCAAGTACCGCGACGTCCGGCACCGGGATGAAGTCGAACAATCCAAGTACGCATTCGGGCAGGTGGTCCTGCCGGCGGCGGAGCTCCATGCGCTTCATCGCGACCTTTTCGACAAGTACTACGGGCTGTCGCAGACGCTGCTCCGCAGTAACCTGGCGCTGCCCGCGCTCGATTACTGCCTGAAGTGCTCGCACATGTTCAATCTGCTCGTCTCGAGCGGCGGAATCGGCGTGACCGAGCGAGTGACCTACATCCTGCGTGTCCGCCAGCTGGCGGTCGCCATCGCGAAGCGATGGGCCGGTTTGGATGATTTTGCGAAGCCGAAGGCGGACGGGCTTACGGCCTCCTCGCACGATGTCCACCAAGAACACCCAGAACACTAGGAAACCCGACTTTATGGTTCTTGTTCGTTGTGGTCTTAGCGGCCTTTGTGGCCTCTGTGTTGAAGGCGTTAGCCACGTGTCAGTGATCGGGACCCTTGCGACTCCAAGAGCGCCCGCGTCCCGCCCGAGTCTTGAATAATGGATAGAGAGCTCCTGATCGAAATCGGCCTTGAAGAGCTGCCCGCTGCGTGGCTCCCGAATCTTACTCTCCAGATGGCCGAGAAGCTGGAGGCTCGCCTGAAGGCGCTTCGCATTGCGCCTCTGGCGCCAGTGGAGAGCTTCAGCACACCGCGACGCCTCGGCGGACGGGTGGCAAAGATAGCGGAGCGCCAGGAAGACCTCGAGGAAACCATCACGGGCCCACCCGTGTCCGCCGCCTTCAAGGACGGCCAGCCGACGCCCGCGGCGCTCGGGTTCGCGAAAAAGCAGGGGGTCGAATTCGCCCAGATCTCGCGCATCCAGACGCCGAAAGGGGAATACCTCGCGTACCACAAGCGACAGCGTGGGAAGAGTGCCGCCGACGCGCTGCCGGAGCTGATGACGGCGTTGCTGCGCGATCTCGCCTTTCCCAAGCAGATGAACTGGGATGCGCGGCTCGAGGACGGGAAGGGCAGCTTTACGTTCGGCCGTCCGATTCGCTGGCTGCTCTTCCTGTACGGCGGCCGGGTGGTGCCGTATACGATCCCCCGGACGGACGACGCATCGGGACCGCTGGTCCAGGACGTCGAGTCCGGCGCCCTGACCTACGGCCATCGTTTTCTGACCACGAGCGGGCGGGCGGGACGGTCCATCAAGGTTCGCAGCTTCGACGAGTACCAGGCGCGGCTTGCGGAACACTTCGTGGTCCTCGAGCACTCGGAGCGGCGCGGACGCATCGGCCGCGACCTCGAGAATCACGCGCGCCGGCTGGGCGCGCGCGTGCAGTTGAAGGAACATGCCGTGCTGATCGACGAAGTGGCGGATCTCGTTGAGTTCCCGGGTGTCGTGGCCGGTTTCTTCGACCCTAGCTTCCTCGAACTGCCGCCGGAAGTGCTGACGACCACCCTGGTTCACCATCAGCATTGGTTCCCGGTGGTGACCGACGACGGCAAGTTGAAGGAAGCGTTCCTGGCGGTCGTCAACACCCAGCCGCAGGACGAACGCGTGATCGCGAAGAACGCCGAGCGCGTGGTCGCGGCCCGCCTCCGTGACGCGAAGTTCTTTTGGGAAGCGGATCGCAAACAGCCGCTCGATTCGCGGCTCGATCGCCTGCATACGGTACTCTTCCACAAGAAGCTGGGGAGCTATCGCGACAAGACCGAGCGCCTCGAGAAGCTTGCCGCGTGGATCGCGGCCGAGGCGTTTGGACAACCGGACAGCGCCGCTCATGCGGCGCGCGCGGCCCGGCTGGCCAAGGCGGATCTGACGACTGACATGGTGTTCGAATTCCCGGAGCTTCAGGGAACGATGGGCGGCGTCTACGCAAAGGCCCAGGGAGAATCCGAGCAGGTCTGGAAGGCGATCTACTATCACTACCTCCCGGTCGGTGTGGAAACCGACGCGCCGCCGGCGCCGGCGCGGCTTGGTGCGGCGGCAGTCACATGGGCAGCGCTCTCGCTGGCCGACAAGGCGGACACCTTCGCGGCGCTGACGCTCGCCGGCGAAAAAGCGACCGGGTCGCGGGATCCGTTCGCCCTGCGGCGTCAGCTTCACGGAGTGGTCCGTATTCTCATGGATCTGCCGGAGCTCGCCGGCGTCGATGTGGAAGTGTCGCTGAAAGGCGTCCTGACGACGGCGGCCGCAGGCGTGCAGGGCACCGATTGGTCAGAGGCCGGCGCCAGTGCCGAGGAATTCGTTCGCGAGCGGGTCCGGTACGCGCTTGAGCAGCGCGGCTATCCGAAAGAGGTCGTGCGTGCGGCCACCTCGAGCGGCGACATCTGTCCGCTACGCGCGCGACGACTTGCCGAAGCGCTGCAGGGTATGCGCGGCTCCGAGGATTTTCTGGCTCTGGCCTCGCTTTTCAAACGGGTGAAGAACATCACGAAGGAGCTGCGCGACCTCGCACCCCTCGATCGCTCGGCTCTGATCGAACCTGCGGAACGAACGCTGCTCGCGGCGCTCGACGCTCGCCGGCCACTCGTCGCCCAGGCGGCCGCCGCACACCACTACAAGAGGGCCTTCACGGAGATCGCGGCGCTCCGCGCTCCCGTCGACAAGTTCTTCACCGACGTCTTCGTCATGGCCGACGAAGCGCGTCTGAGGACGGCGCGGCTCACGCTGATGGCGGAGCTGCGCGACCTCATTCTGGATCTCGCCGACATTTCAGAGATCGTTTCCCAAACGGAGTAAAGCACTGACGATGGCAAAGAAGCTCGCACGAAAGAAATCCGTTGCTCGCACCGCTTCCCGCACCCCGCGTCCCGCCTCCGCCAAGACTACGGCGGGCAAGCCCGCGTCCGGCGCCAAGTCCGGATCCCGCATCCCGCATCCCGCACCCCGCACCCCGCATCCCGCACCCCGCCCCAAGTATGTCTACTTCTTTGGCGGTGGAAAGGCAGACGGCGACCGGACGATGAAAGACCTCCTGGGCGGCAAAGGCTCAGGCCTCGCGGAAATGACCAACGCCGGGTTGCCGGTGCCTCCGGGCTTCACCATCTCAACCGCCGCGTGCACGCTCTACTACCAGCAGAAGCGCAGGACGCCGGTCGCTGTGGATGCCCAGATGGCGGAGAACCTGCGGAAGCTCGAGCGAGAGACCGGGGCCGCGCTCGGCGACGTGAAGAACCCGCTGCTGGTGTCGGTCCGCTCGGGAGCCAAGTTCTCGATGCCCGGGATGATGGACACCATCCTCAACCTCGGGATGAATGACAAGACTGTGGAAGGGATCAAAGCGCGCACCGGCAACGGCCGATTCGCCTGGGACAGCTATCGCCGCTTCATTCAGATGTTCGGCAACGTCGTGCTCGAGATTCCAAAGGACGCCTTCGAGCATACCCTCGAGGACATCAAGAAGAAACATGGCGCCAAGATCGACACCGACCTCTCCGAGGAGCACCTCGTGGAGGTGGTCAAGCGCTACAAACAGGTCGTCCGCACGAGGAGCGGCAAGCATTTTCCGCAGGATCCGCTGACCCAGCTGCGCGGGTCTCGCGATGCGGTGTTCCGCTCCTGGCACAACGCGCGCGCGATCGAGTACCGGCGCATCTACGACATCCCGGACTCGATCGGGACCGCCGTCAACGTGCAGGCGATGGTCTTCGGCAACATGGGCGATCGCTCGGCCACCGGCGTCGGTTTCACCCGCAACCCGGCGACCGGCGCGAACGATTTCTACGGCGAATTCCTCGTCAACGCACAGGGAGAGGACGTCGTCTCCGGCGTGCGCACACCGCAGCCGATCAGCGAGCTCGAACAGGTGCTGCCCAAGGCATATACGGAGCTCCGGACGATCACCGCGCGGCTCGAGAAGCACTACAAGGACGTCCAGGATTTCGAGTTCACGATCCAGGACGACCGGCTCTTCATGCTGCAGACGCGCAACGGCAAGCGCACGGGTTACGCGGCTGTGATGATCGCGACGGACCTGGTCGCCGAGAAGCTGATCACGCCGAAGGCTGCCGTCCTCCAGGTGGATCCAGAGTCGGTGTCCCAGCTGCTCGCGCCGGTGTTCGAACCGAAGGCCTGGAAAGCCTTGGCCGTCACCACCAGGGGGCTGCCGGCGTCACCGGGCGCGGCGTCGGGGCAGGCGGTTTTCACGGCCGATCACGCCGTTGAGTGGACGCGGCAGGGGAAGACCGTCATCCTCGTCCGCAAGGAGACCGTGCCCGACGACATCCACGGCATGTTCGTCGCCCAGGGCATCCTGACCGCGACCGGCGGCATGACCTCGCATGCGGCGGTGGTCGGCCGGCAGATGGGGAAGCCGTCGGTCGTGGGCGCCGGCGCACTCGAGATCAGCGAAGCGTCCCGCACGTGCAAGGTCGGTGGACAGACGATCAAGGAAGGGGATTTCGTCTCGTTCGACGGTCTCACGGGTGAAGTGAAGATCGGCCAGGTGCCGACGACGCCGAGCGAAATTCTGCGGGTGGTGGCCGGAGAGCTGAAGGCGAAGGACTCCGATGTCTACCAGCGCTTCGAGAAGCTCCTGTCGTGGGCGGACCGCTATCGTCGGCTCGGTATCCGCGCCAACGCCGACCAGCCCGACCAGGCGGAGACCGCCTACCGGTTCGGGGCGCGCGGGATCGGTCTGTGCCGCACCGAGCACATGTTCTTCGGCGAAGGACGGATCCCGATCGTCCAGCGGATGATCCTCGCCGACAACGAGGAGCACCGTCGCGCAGCGCTCGACGAGCTGCTGCCGCTCCAGCGCGCGGACTTCTACGGCGTGTTCAAGGCGATGCACGGGGAGCCCGTCACCATCCGCACCATCGATCCACCGCTGCACGAGTTCCTGCCGAAGCGCGAAGACCTGATGGTCGATATCGCCCGGCTCGAGGAGCGCGGCAAGAAGGGGAAGGAGCTCGACGACAAGCAGGCGTTGTTGCGTCGGGTCGAACAGCTCCACGAGTTCAATCCCATGCTCGGCCACCGCGGCGTCCGTCTCGGAATCACGTATCCGGAGATCACCGAAATGCAGACGCGGGCCATCATCGAGGCCGCGTGCCAGCTGGCGAAGGAAGGCATCAAGTGCGTGCCCGAGATCATGATCCCGCTCGTCGGCCACGTGAAGGAGCTGCGCGACCAGAAGGCGATCGTCGATCGCGTGGCGGCAGACGTGATGAAGGAGAGAGGAATCAGGATCAAGTACCTGGTAGGGACGATGATCGAGATTCCCCGTGGTGCGGTGACCGCTGACGAGATCGCCGCCGAGGCGCAGTTCTTCTCGTTCGGCACCAACGACCTGACGCAGTTGACGTTCGGGTTCTCGCGCGACGATATCGGCAAGTTCCTCGGCGCCTACCAGGACAAGAAGATCCTCGACAAGGATCCGTTCGCGACCATCGACACCGTCGGGGTCGGCCTGCTCGTCGAAATGGGCGTGAAGAAGGGTCGCAGCGCGCGTCCCGACCTCAAGCTTGGGATCTGCGGCGAGCACGGCGGCGACCCGGCGTCGATCCATTTCTTCGACCAGGTGGGTCTCGACTACGTGAGCTGTTCGCCGTATCGCGTGCCGGTGGCGCGGTTGGCCGCGGCGCAGGCCGCGCTGCAGGTGAAGGTCGGGGACTGATGGCCCGCACTCGCAGGATGTAAAGTGCGTTCGCCGGTGGACGCGAACGGGGCCGCCCCCGTGTGCGCGGAGGTAGGGGGCAGAACATTCGTGAACGCATGTCGTATCGCACTTGCCAATGTTCGATTCCCTGGCACGCCCGAGGAGTCCATCACGCTTGCCCGACAGGCCATCGATCGGGCCGCCGCCGCCGGAGCAGGGATCATCTGCTTTCCGGAATGCTTCATTCCCGGGTATCGACTCCCAGGCAAACGAGTGCCGCCGCCTGATCCGGCATTTCTCGATCGCGCCTGGGCGGCCATCGCCGACCGAGCCGCGCGAACAGGCGTCACCGTGGTCCTCGGCACCGAACGGGTTGTCGAGGGTGGTCTCGTCCCCACAGCCCTGGTCATCAACCCGGATGGATCGATGGCGGGCTTTCAGGACAAGGTGCAGATCGACCCTTCGGAGGAGGGCACATACACACCCGGCGCTGGCCGCCGCGTCTTCCACGCCGGTCTCCTGATTTTCGGTGTTGCCATCTGCCACGAAGGCTGGAGGTATCCGGAGACGGTCCGCTGGGCCGCACAGCGGGGAGCGCACGTCGTCTTTCATCCGCACTTCCACCAAGCGGAACCTGGTTCCTACCGTCCGACCGCATTCGGTGATCCCGCGAACACGTTTCACGAGAAAGCGGCCCTTTGCCGCGGCGCGGAGAATACCTGCTATTTCGCGACGGTCAACTACGCGAGTGTCGGCTCTCCGACGACCTCGGCGGTTATCCGTCCGGATGGGACCGTACTGAGTTACCAGCCGTACGGCGAGGAGGGCGTGCTGGTCGCGGAGATCGACATCGCCACGGCGACCGGACTGCTGGCTGCACGATATAGACCGGTTCCCTGACAGGGAATGCTCGATATCAGCCGCGCGCGCCCCGATGAGGCCGGCCAATCCATGGCCATAGATTTCCAGTGCCAGGGAGCGGCCAGCGGCCAGGCCGGAGGCTCCCCATCGGGTTGGTGCGGGCGCAGGCCTCGTGGGTCCGGTCTCCCGGGCGACGGCCCGGTGGACAAAGTCTTGCCGATTCTTGCCGAATAGCCGGACCGGGTAAGGTTTCGAACAGAAAGTGGCTCTTAGAAGTATGGGAACGCTCACGTCGTCTGAGGAGCTGCAGGAGGCCTTTCCGCGCCTGGTCGGGGAATATCGGCGCATGGCGGTGGCATGTGCGGGCGCCGTCCTGGGCAACGCCGCGCTCGCTGAAGAAGCCGCGCAGGACGCTTTCATCACGGCCTGGCAGCGGCTCCATCAGTTGCGCGACCCATCGGCGTTTCCGGCCTGGCTCAGGGCGATCGTGCTGAGCCACTGCCATAGGATTACGCGGGCACGACAGCTTCGGGTCGTGCCGCTCGTCAGTCTCGATATCCCCTGTGTCGACAACCCGTACTCGGCATTGTCGCGCCAGGACCGTGAAGACGAGCTTCGGTCGCGGATCAGATCTTTGCCGCCCCACGAAAGCGTCGCCACCCTGCTCCACTACGTTGGAGGCTACACGCAGGCGCAGGTCGGTATAGCCCTGGACCTCACGGAGACGGCCGTCGCCAAGCGGCTGTTCTCGGCCAGGAGGCGGTTGCGAGCCCGGGCATGCGAGGCGCCAGGTGGCGCACCGGCACAAACCCGCCCATCGCGCCGCCCGGGATACGGTCGGCCGCTGGACGTACGGGTTCGACCGCCCCAGGCTGGCGACCGAGCCGCCATCCTGGCGCTCGCGCACACGCTCAACGCCGGGGATCCACGCGAGTGCGATCTCTGGCTGAGCGCACGCCATGCGTGGGCGGGCGGCGTCCGGCGCCACTATGTTGCCGAAGGCGCGCAGGGGGAGATTCTGGGTTATGGGGGAGTCGAGCAGATCTCGCACGGCCCCGAATACTCCATGTTTCTGGTGATCGACTCCCGATGGGTTGACAGCATCGGGCCGCTCTTCTTGCGGCGGCTGACAGCGGACCTGAAGACCGCCAGGGCGATAACAGTCCGCATCTGCGATCAGTCCATGAACCGGGACTACTGGACGCTGCTCGAGCGCCACGGCTTCGAGGAGCAAAACCGGCTCTCGGACATGAGACTCACCCTGGGTGAGACAGGAGCCACCTTCGAGCCGAGTCTGCTTTCCGATGAGGTCGTCGTCTCCAGCCTCCGCGAAGAACGTGTGCGAGACCCACGATGGCTGGAAAAGCTTCACGCCCTTCTCCTCTCGACCGCGGCCGACGACCCCGTCACGGCCGCGGTTTCGGGTCCAGCGCTCCATAGGAGCGAGGCGCTGCTCTGGCTCCAGCAGCCGTACGTTCTTCCAGAGGCATACTTCATTGCGACTGCTCGCGGCGAGTACGTCGGGGTCTGCGATCTGCACGTCCGTGGCGCCGACCCCGGAGAGCTGCGTCACGGATTCACCGGAGTCGCTCGCGACTATCGTCGGCGCGGCGTCGCGACGGTCCTCAAGGCCGCCGCAATTCGATATGCGCGAAGCCATGGGTATCACACGATCCGCACCTTCACCGAGCGCCGGCAGAGCGCGATCCGCAGGATCAACGAGCGTCTGGGATTTCGTCCCCGATTCACCCGGGTCACGTTCGAGGCGTGCCTGAAGCGACAGGTCATCGTTGCGCCGGAAACCTTCGACGCTTACGCCGGCCGCTATCGCGACTCCCAGAGGTCGCCAGCCTGGACGCTCGACGTGGTGCAGCAGGACGCCAGGTTGTTTGCCGAGTTCAACGGGCAAAAAGTCGAGCTGTTTCCTGAGTCCGACACACGCTTCTTCGTGAAACCCTTTCATGCTGTGGTGGGCTTCGTTCGCACGTCAGCGCCCCAAGCAACGGCGGTGCTGTGGACCGATCACACGCCGGGCCGGAGAGAACTGAATCGTCACTGTGCGCGACGGATCGACTGAGCTGCATCTGCTGAACATCGGAGCCCATGATGAAACACGGTGCGCTATTCGTCGTCCTTCTTCTCAGCTGGATGGTCAGCGCTTCGGGCCGCGTCACGACGGCACAGGCACCCGATCCGCGCAATCTTCAAGTACTGCCGAAGAACCTCTCGAGGAACGATGTGGTGCAACAGATGCGCGTGATTGCTACGGCGCTCGGAGTGCGCTGTGACCATTGCCACATGGAGCAGCGCGGGGCGTTCGATTATGCGGCAGACGACAAGGAAACGAAGAGCGTCGCCCGCGCGATGATGCGGATGACGCAGGAAATCAACGGTCGGCTACTGCCTCGGATCGGCAGGGTTCCATCCGTGATGGTGGAATGTGCGACGTGTCATCGCGGGGCTCCGCGCCCGGAGCCTCTGACGAATATTCTGAAAGACACCGTCGGGCGTGCCGGTGTCCCGGCCGCATTGCTGCAGTACCGCCAGCTGAGGGCCAAGCTATACGGTCGTGGAACCCACGATTTCGGTCCACCGCCCTTGAACATCGTCGCGGAGTGGCTCGCCGGCGACCGCAACGACGTGGACGGTGCGATTGCCGTGCAGTCCTTCAACCTCGAGGTCAACCCGGATGTGGCGACGAGCTACTCGCTCCTGGCTATCCTGTACCTGCAGAAAGGCGACAAGGAACGAGCGCGTGCTAGCTTCTCCAGGGCGCTTGCTCTCGATCCGACGAACGAGTTCTACCGAGCCAGGCTGGCATCCATCAAATGAAGGAGTCGGGGAGAAGGTTGAGTATTGTGTCGCGGGATCTACTCCTGATCGACCGTCTCGAGATGAAGTATTGATGGATCGGAGCCTGCTGAAAACGATCGAGGCCACCGCGCGAACATCATGAAAAAGGTGCATTGCCGCTCGGTCAGCGATCTCGTGGGCTACGCGATCCGCAGCAAGATCGTGCAGCCTTGATCAGGGCGCGATCGAAGGCGTGTTCGTGGTCGCGATTGCGGCGCCGGGACGGAGACGCCGTCCCGGCGACCGAATCTCGAGTGTTTTACTACCGCACGGACTCCTTCTGATCGCAGTCATGGATTTGCCCGCGGATCTCGCCGCCCGGCCACTTGTTGGTGTGCACGTTCGCGTACGTGTGGCCGGCACGGATCGCCTGGACGAACTCTTCGAACGCCCCCGCTTCGATTCCCCTGTCTGGAACGGTGGCGAGTACATCAGCGGCATCGATCACGCCCGTGACCGTGCCCTCGGTCGCCGGGCAAGGCGGTTTGTCTCCTCCGCCGAAGAGGAACGCATGGACGCCGCCGTTGACCGAGCGCTGAGCGAAGTGGATGTGGGCCGCGGCCGTGGTGGTTCCTTCGTGCGCTGAGTAGCTCACTCGTAGGTGATGAGCCGATTCTCGTCGTCGATGCTCGCGGTGAAGCGTCCTTCGCCAGTCGTCGAGATCGAGTTGACCTCCTGGTACCCATTCAAGTCGGCACGGACCTGCCGTGCCCCGCGCGAGCCCGTCTGAGCGGCGTAGGAGACTGCCGCAAGTCCAAGAGTCAATGTCACGAGCCCTGCGAACTTCAGTTGTGCTTTCACGGTGTCCTCTCCCTTTCAGTGACGAATTCGAGCTTGGCTTACGGCTTGAGATCGACGCGGTAGCCGACGCTCGGCACGCCCCTCTTGTCGACGACGAAGAGCATGTACACGCCTGGAACGGCCTGTCCCTGGTGTTTTGGCAATGTCACCTGCAGGTCTCCGGCGGCGCGGCCCTTTGTCGTGAATCCAAGCTTCATGTGTCGATCGCCGGTCGTCAGGCTGTGGGTGTTGTGATCGCTGCGAAGCAGGACCACCGAGCCGACTTCTTCGCCGCGACCGGCGACCCTGAGATCGAAGCGCCCCCCGTACGAGAGCCGTCCGGGGGCGTGAACGATCTTCGGCCGTGAAGAACGTCCGCCGCCGCGCTGGAACAGGTAGGGTGGAGAGAGAACCTGGCCGACCGGAACGCCCAGGTCGGGATCCCCGCGCGGCACTTCGCCGGCATACGAAGTCGTCATCGGAAATGACGGATCGTCCGATCGCACCAGGGCCTCGCGGTTCTCCCCGGCGAAGAACACCGTCGCGTTCGGCAGCAGCGTCGCGGTCCCGTGAAGGCCTCGTGACACGGTCGTGAGGCCCAGGGCGGTGGTCGTTTCGGTGCCAGGGTCGTAGATCTGGAAGCGCAGGCCTTCTCGCTGCTCGTAGGTCGGCAGCGCACGATTCACACCGTGCCCGACGAGCACCTTCCCGTCGGGCAGCACCACCGCCTTGGTCGTCGTGAGCGCGGTGAGGAGCTGCCCCGCCGGCCTCCAGCGCGGGCTTGGGTCGGCGAAATCGATCACTTCGATGGTCCCGGTCGGTGTGGTCCCGGTCGCACCGATCGGGCGCTGCCCCGAGATCATGAACCACTTGTGCGACAGCGTGTCACCGTTGACGTCCAGCTCGATCAAGCTGGCGCTGGGGCAGCAGTATGGTCTGACCTCGGACGCCGTATCCAGGAGCGTCCAGTGATTCTTCGCCGGGACGTCGCGGTTGGGATCGCTCATCGCCGCGACGACGTTCAAGCACCAGGTCGTTCCATTGATGAACGGAGGCGTGCCGCCGCCGACGCCGAACCTGGCCCCGCCCTTCTGCCGTTGGCCTTGGGCGTTGCGATACGCCGGCGTTCCCGGCGCGTCTTCACTTTCGATCGTGCCGTAATTGATCTCGCCGTTGAAGGTACAGACTCTCCAGTCGTCCTTTCCGGGCCCGGTCTGCACCACCTCCATCTGCGGATAGAGCGGAAACGCCATCCGTGCGTTCTCGAGCGAGATGTTCCGATCGGTGACCGGATCATAAACCTCCGGCACCACGATGTTCACGCGGCTCGCGGTGAACGCCGGATCACTCTGGCTCTGGTTCGCCCTGCCCTTCTCCGCGCGGGCGGGATCGGGCGCGACCGTGCCGTCCTGGTCGAATCCGCCGAGGACCAGCACCTGGTCGTTGGGGAGCGCAGCCGCCGACGGATACCAGCGCGCGTACTCCTGGTCGGAGGGGTCGGACGGTTGGGTGCTCTGCTGATTCCGCGGATCGCAGTTCCCATAGAACGGCGCGGGCGGATTCCCGGCGAACAGCAGTCGCCCGAACGGATCGGCGGTCCAGTTCGCCCGGTCGCACGGCTCCGACCGCCGGACCCAGGCTTCGGTATCGGGGTCGAAGATGTTGACCTTGTACAACCCGTTGTCGCTCTGCATGTCGTGCCCGCCGAAGACGTAGACACGCCCGTCGGACAACGTCACGCGCGCGTTGCAGTAGGTGTTGTAAAACATCCCCTTCGAATAGCCGTTCTCTTCGAACGCCGCGCGGTTCAGCGCGAAGTCCTGCTCGTCGAGCAGCGCCGTGTGGAACTTACCGCGGTTCTTGAACGCGTGCGGGCGGCCGATGTCGAACAGCAGTTGCCGCTCCATCGTGCGATTGGCAACGATGCGCGTCGGCACACTCAGGCTCAGGCCCTGGCGCATCAGGTAGCCGCCGTACGTCAGCCTCTGGAACGAGTCGTCTGGCGTGCGATTCATCCCGAGACCGAGAAACGGATCGAAGCCGTGGAGAACATCCCTCAGCGAACTGTCGAACTGACGGCCGTCGGTCGTAAAGGCGCCCCGCTCGATGGCCATGTCGATCAGCGCGGGATCGGCCACGTCGTTGGAGACATACTGCGGAAACCTGGCATGGAACAGGATCTTCGAGTCGGCGAGTCCTTTTTCCATACCAGGCCCATGTGCACGGCTTCGGCGCTCTGCATGGGGACAAGGGGCGACACCTGGCCGCACTCCGACGGGGGGCAGTTGGCGTTGGGGTCGGAGAACGTGTTCTGTGCAAAGGCGCCCGGCCAGGGACCGAGCGAGAGCCACGCCAGCAGGCACGAGCCGGCGCCCAGGTACGCGATCATCTTTCTCTTCGACCTGCTCATCGGGGGATCTCGTTCTCCGTTGACGCTTCGTCGTGTCGTCGTGCGGTCGGATCAACCCATGGCGCGTTGCCGTTAACGCAAAACAGCAAACCGTGAGCCCTGCCATTTTCTTCAGGCACCGCGCTGTCGGGTCGCGATAACTCGAAGCGTGTGCAGCAGATCGCGGCAGCGCGTACGAAGCCGCGGGACGAAGCGTCTGCCTGCTGAGTTACTGCGGGCGTAAGTAATAAGT
>JACDBQ010000001.1 GCA_013694845.1 Acidobacteriota bacterium | reverse complement strand
ACATGGACCAGAACACCCCACCACCCGCCGAGCAACCGTGCACGGACTGCGACCTCGGCGCGATCGAGGACCTTGCCTGCAGCGCCAAGCGCTTCCAGAAGCAGGCGGACGTCGCGAATGGCAGCCTCGCAGCGTTGACTGAGGCTCGCGCGAAATTCGCGACCGCGCGTGCCGACTACCAGGCCGCCCGCGACATCGCCCAGGCGAACGTCCGGACCGCGAAGACGCAGCTCGCCGACGTTCTCGAGACCCTGCGGTGCAAGATCGACGATTCCGACGAGGACTGCGTGAAGCGCGCGTTTCAGAATGTCGTCGTCGCGATTCGCGCCTGTGCCAAGGAGCCCGGCTGCTGCGCCGGCCCAGGAGATTTCGACCCGACCTGGGACTCCGACGAGCCGCTGTCCGCGCTGGTCGGCCGGATCGAGCAGTACCGCAGCGACGTCGCTGTCTCGACTGACTGCTTCGCCGCGCTCGTCAAGGAGCAGACCGACCTGCCTGCCCGGGCTGCCGCCATCAAGACGGAGGTGGCCGCGATCGCGACCGGGCTCGCAGCCGACAGCCCCGACAAGGACCTGGTTCGGCTCTTCGCGCGGGCTCTCGTCGCGCGGTGGCAACTCAAGCAAAGGCAGGTGTGGCTCGGTTACGCCACAGTTAACGATTACGTGGACTGCATGTGTACGTCGATCACCAACGCGATGAAGGGCTGGGAGGCGATCGCGATCCTGGAGGGCATCCGGGCCGAGCTGGACTGCAAGGCCGCTGCTGCTGCGGCCGCGTGCGAGAAGAAGCAGCAGGACATCGTCGCCGAGGTGATGGCAGAGTACGTCCGCTGCTGCCCACCCGACGACTCAGACAACGGTTCGCAGGAAGACGAATCGAACGAGAGCGGACCGAGGGACTGTGGCTGCGGTCATGACCACCACCACGGCCACGAGCGAGATGGCGGCGCCAAGACAAGTACGTGACGAGCACTTGGCGGCGGCTTGAGCCTTGCGGAGACCGCTTTTTGGTGGGCGGCGGCTCTCGGCCTCCCGGCATCTTGGCGTAGGCATAGAAAGCCAACGCCAAGTCTCATCTCAACGACTGAGATCGGACCTGGCTGACCGGGCGACGTCGTTTGGGCAGATGCGAGCACACTTCGCAAACCGTGACTCGGGACGGAAGAAGCCATGGGCTACTTCGACCGCCACCGGCCCTGCTACCCGGCGGTGTAGAGACTATGGACCAAACCGGCGAGCGTCAGGCTCCCCAACGGCGAGCGCCCGGGACAGGGAGCGCCTCGGTCGCCCCTGGCCACGCCGGAAAGGTGAAGATCAGGATGTCCAGCGATCCGACGCCGTTCGACGTGAACTGAAAGGCACAACCAAGCGGGATGTCGACCGCGAGGCCCGGTCGTAGGTTCGTCACCTCGCCCGCCACGTCGTTCACAGTCAGATCACTCGGCCCAGCGAGCGGAACGCGCCAGATAGCGCCATGACCTGCGAGCACAAACCAAATTTCTGTGACGGTGCGGTGAGTTACGGGAGTCGTTGCGAGACCTGATACCAAGCTGCAATGCGACATGCCACCCGCAGCGCCACCCGCCAGCAGGCGAATAGTAGAGCCGTCCGGGGCGGTGTAGTCAGGCGCCGCGGGCAGGGAGACAACGGACTTGGGATCCGGGTTCGCCTGGGTCGGCGGCGCCCCTCCCGGCTCCCACGCGCGTCGGCGCGCGGCGCGGTGGGCGCTCGGGTCGAAACGTGGCGCAGCCGCTACGAGCAATTCCAGACCGGTGCCCTTCGCTTCGGCATCCGTACGAAACTGGAAGTCCGTGTTGGCTGGGATCGCGACGCTGACCCCGCGCTAGAGCCTGTTGGGTATGGTCCGAACGATGAACGCGTCGTCCTCGACTTGGCCGTCCATGTAGAGAGTGATCTTGAAAAGCGCTGACCCTGGACCTGTTGTTAGCTCGACCTTCCGGCGCTCAAAGTCCGCGCTAGCCTCGTCGGCTGTGGGCCACCAATCGCTGAACTTGCTCTCTTTCCTCTGCACCCGAGCCAGTCCCAATGACCGCTTTCGATCTTCGCGTACAGAGCCTCTGCGTCAGAGCAATGTTCAATGACCCGATACGCCTGTTGCCCTGGGGTTAGATCCTCATACGAACGGCTTGGCTTCGTTTCGTCCATGCCGGAGACGGTAGGCGTCCTGTCCGTCACCCGGCAGCTTGCGGCTTCACGGTGAGGACGTGAGCCGACTCAGCCACTTGTCCGCGATGTAAGTCGATGCTGCTGTCCGGGTGGGTCCGGCTCCGCGCGTGAGTGTCGGTGTGCACCACTGCGCGCGCTCTGTGGCGTCCCGGTGGCGTACTTCAGCGCAACGCCAAGCGCTCCAGCGCAATCCGGGCACCCCGGTTCAGGCCAGCGGCCCCTCGACGCAGGGTGCCGATCCCACGACGCCCACGACAACCATGGCTCCGCCGCCCCTTCCTGCTCCGGTACCGGTACCGGTTCCGCCTGCCGGCGATGACGACGACGAAGACCGCGATGAGGATGACCGGGACGACGACTGATTCGCTGGCCAAGGATGCACCGACTCATCCGGTGCTGGCCGGCTGAATCCGGCACC
>JACDBQ010000004.1 GCA_013694845.1 Acidobacteriota bacterium | reverse complement strand
CGGTAGAACTCGACCAGCTTGGCTTCCGGTTCGGGCGCGGTCATGAACGTGGCCGCCAGCCACACCACCGTCGCGATGCCGACCGTGGTCAGCATCGTCTGCGCAAAACCAACGGGCGTGGATGTATCGAACGTCCCGCTCCACTGCAGGCCGATCGAGACGACCAGTGCGGCCGACATCGCCGCGATCTCGGACCAGGCGTTGATCCGCCACCAGTACCAGCGGAGGATGTAGACGAGGCCGGTGCCGGCGCCGAGCGTCAACACGAGCTCCCAGCCGCTGGTGATCCGATTCATGAAATAGGTGACCACGATCGACAGGCACATCGTGATGAACGTCGCGACCCGCGACGCCAGCACGTAGTGCTTTTCGGTGGCGTCGGTGCGGACGAAGCGCCGATAGAAGTCGTTCACGATGTAGCTCGAGCCCCAGTTCATCTGGGTCGAGATCGTGCTCATGTAGGCGGCGGCGAAGGACGCGAGCAGCAGTCCCCGGAAGCCAGCTGGCAGGTAGTCGTTCATGACCTGGATGTATCCGAAGGCCGGATCGGCGAGTCCAGTCGCCGGGTTCACGACACCGTTCCGGTACAGAACGAGCGATGCTAGCGCCACGATGATCCAGGGCCATGGCCGCAGTGCGTAGTGCGCGACGTTGAACCACAGGGTCGCGAGCACACCGTGACGTTCGTCACGCGCCGAGAAGATCCGCTGCGCAATGTACCCGCCGCCGCCGGGCTCGGCGCCGGGATACCACGATGCCCACCAGTTCACACCCAGGTAGGTCACCAGCGTCAGCATCGGGAGCATCCATAGAGCGGATCCGTCCGGCCACAGCGCCGTGGCCGCAGCGCCGAACGGCTGGGTGGCGCCGGCGGGTGTGACGGTTGCCAGGCCGTCCTTCAGGGCCGCGAGCCCGCCCACGGCATCGACCGCAAACCACGCAAGCACGATGGAACCGATCGTCGCGATGAGGAACTGCACCGCGTCAGTGACGACGACCCCCCACAACCCTGACAGGACGGAGTAGACGAAGGTGATCCCCAGGCAGAATCCGAGCGCTTCCCACTTCTCGAGGCCGAGCGTGCCGCTCAGGATCTTGGCCATCCCGAGATTCACCCAGCCCATGATGATCAGGTTGATCGCCAGGCCAAGGTAGAGCGCGCGAAACCCGCGCAGAAAGGCGGCGGGCCTTCCCGTGTACCGCAGCTCGACGAACTCCACGTCCGTCATCACCTCCGCCCGTCGCCAGAGCCGCGCGAAAAAGAAGACCGTGAGCATGCCGCTCGGGAGCATGGACCACCACAGCCAGTTCCCGGCAACTCCGTTGCGGGCCACCATCTCGGTTACGGCCAGCGGTGTATCGGCGGCGAAGGTGGTCGCGACCATCGACGTCCCGGCCAGCCACCACGGGAGGTCACGCCCAGCCACGAAAAACTCCCCCATGCTCTCACCGGCGCGCCGGTAGTAGTAGAGACCGATGGCGAGCGAAAAAATGAAATAGGCGGCGATGATCACCCAGTCGATCGTGGTGAGGGTCATGTGGGAGGAATATTAATCGCTAATGGCCAATCGCGAATCATCGGCAACAGGCCTCTACCGGACCCGCGGAGGACTTGTCACAGCAACAGTTGGCGTCGGAAGACGTCCCCCTCCAGATTACGCGGCAGTGTCCGACAGAACGCACGACGGCGACAGCGAACGCCATCGTAGGGCGCCTGAGAATCTCGGCACAATCCACGTCCGCTGACCTGCAAGCGAAAGCCCAAGCTGTCCGAAAGCCCGCATAGGCTTGTTGCTGATTGCGCTCAAGAATGAGCAAATTCTGCCACCACGTGATGGTGGAACCAGCGCCTGATCTGCCAGATGTCCGACGAGGTCTTGTACTCCGAGCGTCCAATGAGCTGGGTTGCCCAAGTCGTCCCAGCGGTGAATGAGGCGTGGTGCCGACGACTAACGATTAAGAACTAGCAATTTCCGCGACCACCGCATCATGGAACCTCGGCCTGATCTGACGGATCGCGTCGTTGTCTCTCGACGGGTGCACGCGGTTCGTGAGCATGACGACGTAAAGATCGCGTTCCCAATCGATCCAGACGGATGTGCCGGTGAAGCCGGTGTGGCCGATGGCACTCGCCGACATCCGCGTGCCGCACGAGGACGTGGGCAGCATCGTGTCCCAGCCGAGCGCGCGCGAGCTTCCGGGCACGTCGGTGCGGGTCGTGAACGTGCGCATCGTTTCCGGCTTCGCCAGGATGTGGGCGCCGTTGATCGTGTGGAGCGCCGCGCGCGCGAACGATCCGACCGCCGCGGCCGTGCCGAACAGGCCCGCGTGGCCCGCGGCTCCGCCGAGCGCCCAGGTATTCTCGTCATGAACTTCGCCGACGAGCGTCCGCCCACGCCAGGGGTCCTGTTCGGTCGGCGCGGTGCGCGGACGCCAGGCGCGCGACAGGTTGAACGTCAGCGGTTCCAGCGTCAGGTTCGAGGCGACGCGACGGAACTGGGCCTGGAGGAGCGACGCCGGATCGGTTGCCCCCGCCCACCCGGTCGCCGCGCGCGCCCGCGCGTCTTCCAGGATGAATCCGAGGAGCATGAAGCCGAGGTCGGAGTAAACGGCACGTGTGCGGGGCTCGTACTCGAGCGGTGTCTCGGCGATCGCGTGCTGAAATTCGACGCGCCCGGTGAGATCGCGGAAGTAGGGGAGATACGCCGTCAGTCCGGCGGAATGCGCCAGCAGGTCGCCGACCGTCACCTCACGGCGATCCGCTCCCCGCCACCCGATGATCCACTCCGCGACCCGGTCATCGAGTCGCAGCAGCCCGTCATCGAGCGCCCGCATGGCCAGTGTGCCGGTGCAGATGATCTTAGTGAGGGAGGCGAGATCGAAGATGGTGTCGGTCGTGGCGTCCGGGGCATCGCGGTCGTAGGTGAGTGTGCCGAAGGCTTCCTCCCAGAGCACGGCTTCGCGCGAGCCGACTTGAACGGCAGCGGCGGGAAAGGCGCGGGCTGCGATCGATGCCCGCAGGAGATCCGCCGCCCGGCCGAACGGGATCATTTCCGGTCGAGGACCACCGAAGCCGCCACTGCGGTGATGAACGTGACTGCCGATCCGATCAGCGCGTACCACGTCCACGCGGTTGCGCCGGTTTTCAGGATCCAGCCGAGGACCGCGATACCCGCCGACATGCCGACCACCATCGCGCCGACGCCCACGCGCCGCGTCAGTACGCCGACCAGGAACGCGCCAAGAACGGGTCCAGCGGCCAGTGACAACACGGCCAGGCCGGAATCGAGCACCGACCGCGTGACGTACTGGGCGCCGACGGCAACGATGATCTGCGCAACGCCCCAGAAGATGGTCGCCTGCCTCGAGACGCGCATCAGCGTCCCTTCATCCGCATCCGGCCGGACGTATTTGAGGTAGAAGTCGTTGACGGTCGTCGCGGCCATCGAGTTGATCGATGGCGACAGCGCGGCCGCCACGATGGCCGCGACAATGAAACCGGCCACACCGTGCGGGAGCGACGTCACCACGAACAAGGGGAGCACTTCGTCGCTTCTGCCAAGCGGACGCGGCAGTGGCGTGCCCTGGTAGAAGGTATAGAGCATCACGCCGATGACGAGGAACAAGGCGAACTGCGCGAACACGATGACGCCGCTGAGGATGAGTCCGGTCGACGCTGCCTTCGCCGATCGCGCCGACAGTAAACGCTGCACCAGGTACTGATCGGTGCCGTGCGTGGCCAGCGTCAGCGCGATCCCGCCGAGCAGCCCCGCCCAGAAGGTGTACACAGTCGTTGGATCGAACGAGAAATCGAAGACCCGGAAATGGTCCGCCCCCACGCGGCTGACTTCGTCCCAGCCGCCCGGAATCAGCCGCAACAGGCCGACGAACACGATCAGCGCACCGCCGACGTAGATGAACATCTGGACCACGTCCGTCCAGATCACCGCCGAGACCCCGCCGCGGACCGTGTAGACGATCATGGCGACACCGAGGACGACCACGGTCCACGTGACCGGTACCTGGGTCACAACCGCGATCACGAGCGCGGTAGCGAACAGGCGGATCCCGTCGGCAAACGTCCGCGTGATGAGAAAAATGATCGCCGCGATGTTCTTGACCGGCGCTCCGAAGCGCCGCTGAAGCAACTCGTACGACGTGAAGAGCTCGCCGCGGAAGTAGGCGGGGATGAAAAGGAAGCTGACGAGCAGGCGTCCGACGATGTAGCCGATGGCGATCTGGAGAAAGGTCATGTTCCCGGCGTACGCGCCGGCGGGAACACCGATGAAGCTGAGGGTGCTGGTCTCGGTCGCGACGATGGTGAAGCAGATCGCCCACCACGGGACCGAGCGTCCGGTCAGGAAGTAGTCACGGGTCGTTTTCTGGAAGCGGGCGAACCACGAACCGAACGCGACGATCGCCGCCAGGTAGACTCCGATGACGGCATAGTCGAGCCAGTTGAGGACCATGCGCGGTGCGGCGTCAGCGTGGTCCGGCGTCAGTCGAACGCCGGTCCGCGAACGCGGCGCGGCCGACGATCGGCAGATAATCCTGGGCAGTCTGCCGCGGATTGATCAGGCTGTCGTAGGAGAACAGCACGATACCGT